>DATJQB010000353.1:0-6640 GCA_035506075.1 Bacteroidota bacterium
CATTGTGATACTGAACAAGGACCCAATCCCCCACGCATGGCAATTCGGCACTGGAGTCAGCAGAGAACAACAGCTTCCCCGTAGCTTCGGCCGCTACCTCGGCCAGCTCATTTCGTACCAGGTATCGATCCCGATCAACACGCGTGACCCTCGCCACGGCGAAACCCGGCCCAACCCTGCTTTCGAACTGATGCCGAAACCACTCATCAAATCCAAGCTGGGACAATTCCATTTCTGAATTTCCTAAGATCCAAACGTGATCTGCGACTGCTCAAGACTTCCAGTCCAGAGACTTCTCAACGGCGTGGGTGGCATAAACCGCATCACGTTCATGATAAGTAAAAGGCCTCGGCGAGAACAGTGACAGCCACCATTCATCTCACGGCAAGCTTGCTCAAAAGTTGCAGCAATCCGTTGGTCGGACTAATCCGAGGACTGTGATTCTTGAAAATGCGACGCACAATGTCCTTCATCATCTTTCGTTGAGTTTACTCCCGGGCGAACAGATACAAGAGCTGGCCTTGGGGAGCATTGACGCCTCATTCGACAACACAATGATGCTGGATTCCCGGAAGGCCTCTTGGCGTCAAGTGCTCAACCCGGTCGACGAGGAAGGTCGCCTTAAACTGGATTCTCTTCAGCCGAAGGGGCCAGCGCATCACCCCTCCAGACGAGGTAGGCCGAGGAAGCAAGCATCAACGTGCCCATGGCAATTCCAACAGACATCATCCTGTATGGAGCGGGACAAGCAAACGAGCCAATTGCTGCAATGCTTCCAAGAATGCCGACCCAGTAATAGAATGAGACGCCAAAAATCCTGCCTAGAGGAACAAAGTGCATGCTGACGATCAACGCAACAAACGACCAGATGAGATCGGGCTTGTCGTAGTGGTTGCAGACGATGACTGCCGATCCGACCAAGAGAGCCTGGATCAATACCACACCAAGAAATGCAGCGACAGTCCTGCGGTTTCCTGACCTCAGATCGGAGTTGGATGATTTGAGATCTTCGCGCTTAAAGCCGGATCGTCGTCGGATCAACACTGCGCCCCAAATGCACGCAGCGCAGGAACCATATACCACGAGCATCACAAGGGCATCCACGTACCAATCAACCCTGTCCGCATACGGTCCGAGGGCCAATCCAAGCCAGAAGAGGCCGGCAACTGAAAGAGCGCTGATTCCGTTTGACAAGCCCCAAAGAAATATTCGTCGTTTCATGTGCATTCCTCAGAGAATCGATCACGCAGACGGATGGTCAACTGTCGATTGCGCCACACACCGCTGGCAGTCATCGCAGGCGGGGCGCACTACTGGCCGCTCCAGAAGAGCAGCCCCTCCCCTTTGTCAGAGTTCTCCGGATCAGTGACAGTGAGCACGATACGCGAAGGCCCACCGGTCGGTCTTGATTCCGGCAGTGCACACTGGATCAAATACCCCCTCATGAATCCCGTTTTCGTTGTCTCCTTTACTTCATCGAGGTCGAGTATCTTCGAAACCCGGCCGTCGATCGTCACACTGATGTCCTTCGGGGCTAACGCCGAGCAGACGGCAGAAAGTTGTGTGCCTGCAGTGTCGTGCAGAGCCAGCCACTTCGCCTGTCGGGTCAGGCTCATCGGGCGGAAATAGATGAAGACGGATCGTGAGCCCGAACCTTGGACAGCGAATGCATTGAGCCCGTACACTTCAAGCCGGTGATAGCGCGGATTGATCATGAGCGTGTCCGCCGGCGGGATATTCCAGGCCCAATATTCCAGACGCGACTTGGCGTAGTCGCTCATCCTGATCGCCAACAGGGCCATATAATCACGCTTCTCAGCCCTGATCACATAGTGTCCGGTCGAATCCGTGACAGTCTGCGCCACTGGATTGAACGTGCGATCCTGTAGCAAAACATTCGCGCTATCAAGAGGGTGGTCATCGAAATCTCTGACGTAACCACTGATGACCATTGGATTCTTCACCACCTGGGCATTCAGCCCAACACTGACGAGACAAAGAGAGATCAAGCACAATATCACGCGCATGCGAAGGTTCCTTCTTGCTATGTCAGAGACAGAGAACAATGTGATGCTCCCCTGCTTGTCCATCCGGTGATTTGCGTGTCGGCCTCCAGCACGGGACGTGGCAGGCCGCTCGCGGCACCACAAAAAAGAAATCTTGTGATTAGTGCCTTTACCTACCTATTGGCGACGCCGCTAATGTCGCGGCCTTCGCGGGAGCAGCATCGGTGTTCTGGCTTTGTATTCAAGATAGGACGCGCCAAACCGTATCTCCAACTCGCGCTCTTCATATACCTTCACAAAGAAGAGCAATGCTGGTGCGAAGAAGATGATGACCCAGCAAACAAACAGAGCGGATTGAAACCAGATCCCGATCGAGATGAACCATGCCAGCACCGCGAGTACCATCGGATTGCGAGTCCATGCATACAGCCAATCGGCTGCGAGCTTCCGGCTGAGGGAGATGAAGAAAGGCGCTCCCAGTCCTCTCAAGGCAAGATTGATGACCGTCAGAAGACATGCGGCACCAGTGACGAGCACAAGAGCGAAACCGACACCAGACGGCACAGGAAGCAACCAGCCGGGCCATCGATCGTGCGTAGTAATCGCCCGGATGAATGGAATGCCAAGAGTGAATCCCAGGCCAAAGTGAAGAAATGTCGTGATCCATACAGCGCGATCAAATGTTGGCTGCTTGTCCAGGATTCTTCGCGCCCACCATGTCAGAGGAAATGTCAAGAGGATCCCCCCGGTGATGACCAGTATGTTCAGGAAATTCGGAAGCGGTACATCCGGGACAAACCACAAAACGCAGAAGATAATCGCCAGGAGGACAGCTCTTGTTGGCAAGTGAACGGTCGCTCTCATAGCGCACTCCTTTCACATGGTACTGACGATCAACGACGGATATGATATATGAGGTGCTGTGTATGCAGCCTGGCAATCGGACCGCAGAGCAGGTTCTAGCGATTCGTCACACGCAGGCCATTCAGAGCCACGGCGGCTCTTATGAGCGACTTGAACGCTTCTGCTTCAACCATCTCTCCTTCACGGATGTCGATCGCCCTCCTCGTGTTGCCCTCCAGGCTGGAGTTGAAGAGATGCGACGGGTCCGGAAGCGCGGCACCGCGGGCAAACGTGAGCTTCACGACGTTCTTGTACGTTTCACCGGTGCAGACATTCCCGTCGTGCGACCAGACCGGAGTTCCCATCCACTTCCACTCTTCGATCATCTCCGGGTCTGCTTCCAGGATCAGCGCGCGCATCCTGGAAAGCGTCTCCCCCCGCCATCCCGCCAAGTCCCTGAGCTTCTGGTCGATGAGTTTGGTAGCGGGCTTCCCGATCGCTCGCTCATGATTCATCATCACGGGCGATTCGGACTCTCTGACCGCCTTGCGCGGTTTGCCCTTGCGACGCTCTACGGACGGCTTGCTGGTTTTCCCTCCCACCGTCTTTTGCTTCGTTCCGCGAGTACTCTTCTTGGACGCAAGAGCCATAGTCTACCCTCCAACGTGTTTTGTTTTCTTTACCGCCGATCTGTGGTTTCCAATGACATCAAATCCCACTAAGAGAAGGCATGCGGCGCGACAGTCTTGAGGATCTTCGGCAACTGGATTCAGTCGGGGAAATCATTCCGAAAGTCGCCATGATCCGGCCGTTTCTGACTCATGGACTCCACCCTCTTCAAGACCGGACTTCGCTCACCACACCTTCGGCGCGTCAGCTCTTCTTGGCTTTTCCATTTGCGATTGCCGCCGATTCATGACTGTATGCAATCTTCCATTTTCCGTCGATTTTTCTGAACAGCAATGTCAGTGCATCGGGATCGTACGTCATTTTGTCGCCGGATTTTAGGACGACCTCTCCTTTTCCAATCCAGGTGCACAAGGCAAGATCTTTTGCATAGACTGAAATGTCGGCATGGGATGTCGACAATGTCATCGAGGCAATGGTTTTGACCCCCTCGATTCCCATTTTTTTCAGGGCCTGAAAGTCGCATTGCGATCCGTCCGGATTGATTGCCAGGAATTCAGGCGAATCCCAGTAGAACTGCAGACCAGCATCAGCATCGAGCTTCAACGAGGTGGCGATCATGCTATCGACCACAGTCCTCAGCTCAGTCCTGATCTGATCCTTTTGTTGCTGACTCAGTTGGTCGGACTGCTTCTGTGTACATGCTCCAAACGAGAGAAGCAGAACAATGGTGAAAATTTTCGATTTCATTTCAACCTCCATGATTGAGGACCGTCATGCGGTTCGGGAGAGAAAAGAGAATTTGCACGGTGAGTCCCTGAAAACTGAGAAAAGAATTGCAGAGGTGCAAATCAATACCATCGTGCGTTCAAGTGCCGGCATTTCCGCCCAGGGAACTCGTGACTGGAGTTCGTAGGCCGGGATAGCGGTCGGAGGGCGATTGGGTCGATCGCGAACGGCAGAGCCAGAGAATGCTGTTTGTAAGCGGCTGCAGTGGACATCATCCTGGATGCCGAATTCGCTGCAAGCGCTGAGGAATTCCGGCGCTGATTTGTTCCCACATGCCATGCTCAAATGCCTCATAGGCCCTGAAGGCGCACGGGATTCCTCTCGCTCCAAAAGGATCTTTCGAATCCATCAACTGAAAATGGAGATGTGGGGCGGTAGAATTCCCCGTGTGCCCAACCCTTCCGAGCATGTCTCCTTCGTGAACAACTTGTCCTTCGCTCACAGCAATGGAGTTCGGCCTCAGATGAGCAAACAATGCATACACGTTCTCGTGCCGGAGAATCAGATGATTGCCAAGATACGCCTGGAGATCGAGCGCGTGTACTCCAAAAAGCCTCGCCTTCACGTTCGCTGACACTGTGTTCTTGACGACGGACAGCACATCGGCCACGGGATGAAGCCAGCTGCCCTCCCGCAGCCCGTCTTTCGCCAGAACGACTTCACCATCAAACGGAGCGTAGATGGTCTCCTGCCAGCAGTAGCAGCTGCGTGTCGGGACACCTATCACACAATACCGCAGCATGCTTCCGGGATGAAAGTGCATGCCACCGCGTTCATCAGTTCTCAGAAAGTCGAATGCGTACCGCTGACCCAATCCGTCGGTACCGTGACTTGGGATCCTGTGAGCCGGAGTGTGAATGGCAACCCACTCTCCCCGAAGTGGAAAGGAGACGACGGTTGGTTTGTCCAATTCAGGATATATGATCCCTTGGCTCACTGGAACATCTGATTCGACGCAGTCTTGCCGTTTTTGGCCCCATCAGGACCGACTACACTTTGCTTGACGCCGCCATCGTCCACAACGATTGTTTCGGCAATCCGATCGTGGACAGTGCGGTGGTTAGCATCAATGAAATACTGCAGGAATCCGAACCCGAATTCAAGAAAGGAGGCTCCGTACCCGAGAGCTCGCTCGACGGAATGCCAGAAACTGATTCGCTCGTGGAGAAGCGATACAACTCGAATTCGAAAAAGCATCTTGCCGATCGTCCGGCCATTCCCCCAATATGTCGCAAGTGCGTAGTACGCAACAAACACCACAAGGCTATACCAGTTTTCGAGATTGAATTGAACCTGAAACTTCCCCTGTATGAGACCGGTTCGAGTGACGAAACGAACCCCGGGTATTGCAATGAGCAGGAAGAGCGCCACGACAAGGAGAAAATCGGTGCCGAACGCAGCTGCGCGGGCTGTGAATGAAGCCAGGCGAGCCCCTTGAAGCTGCTGCATGCGATCGGGACTGTGAGCATCGTAATAACTTGCTTTCTTTTTGATCAACGGGCAGTTCCTCCTCGAGTGGTTGTTCAAACACCATTGTGTTGTTAGGATTACCAGACTGCATGCGACGCAGAACGTTCAGGCGCCACAAGTCCTGACGCATTCCGACCTATCGCACAGCTGTTTCCGCGATGATACTCGCTCATGTCAGCCTACGATGTCGGGGAACGACATCCCACGAATCACTTTGTCGTCTTGGTGCCCATCTGAATACCAAGTCTGTCATATTCAACGTCGTTCGGCTCCCATAGTTCAATCTTGTTTCTTTCAGTATCCAATATGTGAACGAATTTTCCGTAACTATAGCTTTCAACCGTATCAAGAACCGTCACACCTTCTTCTTTCAATTCCTTGACAAGACCTTCCAGGTCAGCCACCCTGTAATTGATCATGAAGTCCTTTTCAGACGGATCAAAATAGTGAGTCGACTCTTTGAATGGACTCCATTGGGTGAATCCTTTCTTTGTTGAATCTGTTGCTTGTCTCCACTCAAAAACAGATCCATACTGGGAGGTGTTCAATCCAAGATGGGTCTTATACCATTCCCGCATTTTGCCGGGGTCTTTGCATTTGAAGAAGATCCCCCCGATGCCCGTGATTTTTCTCAAAGGTGCATCACTGTTTGACCTGTTTAAGATAAGACTGTTGAAAGCGAACCCCATTCCGAATGAGGTCGCAAGAAGAACAAAGAACACAGCCCGCGACCGAAGAGGCCGCCCCGCTGGTCTGTCCGACGAACGAATTTCCATCCCACGTCCTTTCATTGAGTTGAACTATCCTGAACGGTGCAATTGCAGCGAGCGGTTGGACAAAACGTCAACAATCTCGCAGCACTATTTGGCGGGCACCTTTCACCCCTTACTTTGCGCCGCCGAGCT
>DATJQB010000354.1:0-2810 GCA_035506075.1 Bacteroidota bacterium
TCGAAGTCTAGCTCGGCAGGTGTGACCGATGGTATCACTGCGTGTCATCGCAATCTATCCCTGATGGGTTGAATCCTCAGTGCGTACGGAGAAGTAATATACGCCCATCATCATTCAGTTGCTCGGCTTGCGAGGCGGAGGAACGCGAGAACTGCAGCCTGTTGGACTGAGTCCAATCGAGCGCGCTGGTGCATGCGTTGCACGAGGGCCGGCCATTCCTCCGGTCGATGGCTGTCGGGAGAATGAAGACGATGGCATGATCCGCACCGCTCCGCATAGATTTGCCGACCGAGTTGCAGCATCGCGAGCGATGTCCCGGGTTGGACGTCTGCGCTGGTGGGCACGTAGAGGGCCGGGCTGCACCCCTGCAATAGGAACGCAGTAGTCAGCACACCTATCCACCGCCGGCTAGAGCGCATAGGAGATGAGGATCCTTGCTTCCCACCGTTGCTCATCGTCCAACACGAGGGCCCCGGAGGTGGCGCCTTTGAGCGCAGGGATCTGCGGCAGGACAGAGAAGTTGATCCAAAATCCGTTGCCACTGAAGGACACGACAGGACCGAGATAAAGCGTTGAGGAACTGACGGCCCCATCCTCGACCGAATTTCTATTGAGGAGTTCGAGCCCGGCACAAAGATGATCCTCCAACTGATATGACCATCCCACCGCGAATTCGATCGTCGTTTCGCGCGTGTTCATCAACTGCCCATCGCTGTTCATGGCGTTTTCGGATTCAAACTCACCGGCGATATTCAGGGCGACGAGCGATCGGCCGATGGCCTTGTCGAGAAGAAGCTTCGGTTCAAGCTCGAGTTCGGTCGAGCCAATGCTGAACTCGCCATAAAGCCCAATGCCCAGGGGATCGGCTACCGGGTCGGCGAGCTTCCACTTCCATTCACTGGAGAAACTGACGCCAGTCTCCGTCGTCATAGATTGTCCGATGTTTTCGCCTGTCGACTGCGAGGAGCTTGAGCTTACAACATTGAGGTAGAATGCGCCCTGGAGGTTTTTGACGATGCCGGTCTCGAATTCAAGCCGGTGCTCGAACTCGCGAAAATACGATTCCCTTCCCCATCGAAGAGCGTTTGTCGCTTCGAGTTCCCGCTCACCCGGCTGGAGAACAGTGCTCTGATAAACGAAAGTGAATACCCGGTCCTGGGACAACGCGACAGACCCGATGCTGGTGAAAACGACGAACAGACTGATTAGGAGCGATCCTCTCATATAACCCTCTCCCTAGTGTTATTTAGATTTAGACTAAATCTAAATAACAACACAAGGGGAGAAAGTCAAGAAAAAACTACCATGGGTTCACTGCGGAATTGCGGGATGCTGTGCTATTGTGCCGGCAGGCCGGGATAGTCGGGTTGAAGCAGCCGGGCGTTTCTGAACATCTGCCGCGACGATGCGGTGTCGTTCAACGTGCGCAATGTAACGCCCAGAAGAAAATTCGTACGAGCGGAGCGCGGATCGAGCGTGTATGAACGTTTAAGCAGCTGCATTGCTGCGGCCGCATTGCCGGAGGAGAGATAATACTCTCCGGCATCGTTGAGACGGGTGGCATCCTGTGGCGTGAAGTGCATCCTCTTCGGGTCGAACGGGTAGACCTCCATCACCTCGGGGTGAAGCGGGTCCGTCTCGAAGACGGGGTTCTCATTCGCAATCTCGAACCAGTTCTTGAGCGCTGCGACATATCTCACTTTGCTTCGTTCAAGGAACTGTGTCAGTAAATCGAATCGCCCGATGTTGTTGATCATTTCAGGGGAAACGAGCCCGACCATGTCGACGACGCGTCGCTCAGAATAGTAGGCGATCGCCCCGATATCGTGTGTCGCAATGATCGCATCCTTCGGGAGATGATCCCTGATCCACAGCGCAGTCCTCACCTGCCTGTCCCCGATGTAGCTGCAATCAGCTGCATACGCCGTTTCGGATGCGACATCGGTCCAGCCGAACTGGAGGACAATCGCAGCGAGAATCATTCCCTCAACAACATGCGACACCCCGCCTTGTCGAAACGATCGAATCCATTGCGCCGCGAGCTCGACAAGAGTCCTCGCCCCGTCGACGGACATCAGAAGGATCGCCGGCAACAACGGCAGGAGATAGCGCCCGTGCTGATACAGCCGTGGGAGATCAATCCAATAGGAGACGAAAAGTCCGACAGACCAAAGAAGTGGAAAGAGCAAGCGCACCCGCTTACGTTTTCCTATCCACCAAACCGATCCCGCGACGCTGATGGTCGCCAGAATCACCGGAACCACCATGTGTCCGTCTGCCAGGAAATGAAAGGTCTCAGCCGGGAAGCTTCCTTTCGCGCCCGCGTAGTATTTCACTTTCGCAGCGAACGTGTTCGGGAGCAGGCTTCCCGAAAGGACGAGATTGAATGCAGCATAAGCGGCGGCAAACACCAGAAATACCCCCACCGCCTTCTTGAGCCACCGGAGATCCTCTGGTGTTGCATCCTGATGACGCTTCTTCTTCGTCGACGTCCGACGTACCACCACTCTTTCATACAGGATCGTTCCCGCGATGGCGGCCACAGCAATGATCGCATCGGGTCTGGTCCAGAGCATCAAACCGCATGTCGCTCCGAGAAGAACGGGCAGTCTGCGCAGAAGTGCGAAGTAAGTTGCCAGGAACAGGAGAATGAACAGCGTCGTTTCCATCCCTGACATCGCGATCCACTGCAATCGCGGCTCGAGGAGAAGCAGCGCCGCCGACCCCACCGCAGCGATGGAGGAGCCCTCAAAGATCTCCCCTGCCACCCGATACATGACAACGCCCGCGGCAAGAAACGCGGTGATCCC
>DATJQB010000355.1:0-15995 GCA_035506075.1 Bacteroidota bacterium
TCCGTGGTTTGTATTCTTTGACCTGGCAGCATGCGCCGATCGCTCACCGCACCTTTTTCCAGCACCAGCATCGGGCGTCGTTCACCGTCGTCGGTCAGCCGGTAGATGGCATCCATGCCCGTCTTGAGCGTCGTGAAGAGCTGATTACGCTCTTTCGGCAACACATTCCACTCGGTGCACACAAGCAACACGGACACACCGCCTGCTTTCATTTCCTGCAGCGTCACGAGCAACCGCCGCAGGATCTGCTGCACTTCACGGAACGATGCCTGTTCGTCATAGAACGTGTCGAGCAATCCGAAAATCATCGCGACGTTCGAACCGATCGATTCGAGAAATGCCGGCAGCCGGGCGCTGACAGCCTGTTCCATCTGGTAGCAGGTGAAACCGCGGGAGATAAAAATCCGCTGCAGGAATTCATCCGGGTTGATGCGCCGCTCACGTGCAAACTGCGAAAGCAGGTGCACGTTGAACCGGTTGCACCCGTCCACCACCGCAACGGGACTCCCCTGCGTCATCGCATAGGCAGCCATGCGGAGTGAAAGTGTGAAGATGAGCTTGTCGCCGTACAACATGCACACCTTGCCCGGGGGCGCGACAAACGATTGCACAAGGGCCTGTGAGGCAATGTTCGGAAGATGCGCTTGTTCATGCCGGGTCCCGCGTCCGTTCCACGGCCGGTGCCCGACGGGGCCGGACATCTGACCGGATATTTTCCTATGTTCCATCACCACGTCTTCCGGAGATTTTTATGTGCGGCCGTTACGCCATTATCGATGGAAAAAAAGTCCTCATCGCCTACACGGCGCTCAACAAGGCAAAACTGACAGACAAGGTGTTCCAGGATCTCCCGCGGTACAACGCATCACCGATGCAACGCCTGCCGGTTTTTGCCATCCGCGGCGAAGAGCTCGCCGCCGGACCAATGCAGTGGTGGCTCATTCCCCACTGGTCGAAAGACGGAAAGCCCGGCTTCTCCTCCTTCAACGCCAAAGCCGAAACACTGGACCAGAGCAAGCTCTTTGCGCCGTATTTCAAAGGAAGCCGCTGCCTTATCCCTGCTGATGCGTTCTATGAATGGCAGCGCGTGACAACAACACAGGAAGTCCGCGGCACATCAAAGAGCGTTGAAGAAAAACATCCGATGTGCATCCGGCTGAAAGACGAAACTCCCATGCTCCTGGCCGGACTGTTCTCCGTCTGGAAAGACGCAACGGGAAACGAACATCCCACATTTACAATCATCACGACGCAACCGAACGAGCTGATGGCACCCATCCACAACCGCATGCCTGTCATCCTGCCGGAACAGCACGTTGAGCAATGGCTCGACCGTACTTATAAAGAGATCGACCAGCTCAAAAAACTCCTCGCCCCATATCCCGCCAGGAAAATGAAAGCGCACCGCGTTTCATCATTCGTCAGCAACCCGCGCAATGAGGGGGCGGAGTGTATAAAAGAGGTGAAGTAGCAGTCAGCTGTCAGCAATCGGCTCTTAGCTCACAGCCAATGGCTATCAGCTAAAAACCATCTGTTGGTCATTTCTTTGGTTGTGCAAGGTCGTACGCTTCCCGCAGCAACCGGGCAAACGATCCGTTCAGCTCGCCCCTGTTTGTGATTATATAATAATGATGAAACCGGTTCGCTGAGATCTTCTCTACTTTGCCTGCAGGCGGATCGGCTTGTGCCCGATCGAGCACAACATTGATTCCCAGATAGCGTTTCGTTGGATGGAGACCAACAAAAGCCCGCTTGCGGGTTATATGGATGGAATTCTTTTTCCGCTCGATTGTATACCTCCCGATGGAATCCAAAAGCCGAAAAAAAGATTTTCCCAGATCTTCAATGGTGTCCATAGAGTTTCGGTCGTTGGCGTTTATAAGCTCAGGCAGTTGTCAGCTATCAGCTGTCAGCTGTCAGCCGTCGGCTTTAGCCGAAAACTGAACGCTGAGAGCTCACCACACATCACTTTTCCAGCAGCTTTCTCAATCCCTCCAGCACCATCCCCCAGTTTTTCTCGGAGTGTTCACGAGCCTCCTCGGTTGCATTGTTGTCCTGCGAGAGCGATAACGATGTGCCGGTTCCGCGGGGTGCAATTTCAATTGTAATTGTCTGATAATTCTCCGGCGTGTCGGGGCGACCGGAAAGGGGACTGAAATAGCTGTACTGCAGCAATCTGCCCGGCTCCAGGCGGAGAATCACCCCCTTGTCCTCATAGTGTTTCCCCTCCCATTCACCGGTAAACAGGATCGTGCTTCCTTCTTTCCAGTCCGAAATCGCCGTCGTTCCAAACAGATACTGCTTGATCATCACGGGATTCACGAGAGCATCCCACACTGCGGCCACGGGGGCTTTGATCGCGAGCGATTGTTGCGCGATATGTTTGGCTTTCATAAGGAGACCTTCTGTTTGTGGATGTGATGAGGCGTTGGCGATCGGCATCAGCTTAAGCTGATGACTGAATGCGAAAAGCTGAACGTTCCTACGCCACTTCTGCGAACAGCGGATGCTGCACATTCACCGGAGCGCTGATTTGTTTCAGCACGGGAAATGCCGCGACCAGATTCTGCGGCACAAGGACGCGATGCTTGTGGCGAACGAGGTGACGCAGCTGGAACCCGTTCACAAGCGAGTTTGCTTCCGGATCGTTGTGAAACACCACGAACGTTGTGCTGCCGCGCTGACGCATCTGCCCGATCAACTCCATGAGATGCTGAAGCTCGCGGTCGTTATACAAATAGTGGTACCGGTCGCTGACAAGATAATTTCCCGTCGGATGTTTCATGAACGGCCGGTCCCAGTTCAGAACGTTTCTCCCCATCATCCTGAAGTACGCCGCGCCGTTCCACGACTGAGATGTGAACGGCATATGCTGCTTGATGCCTGGCAGATCGACGTTGACAAGGTGCAGTTTGTTTTCCTGGAAGAAGTTGTACATCAGCGGACTGTTCCACGAGTTGTGGCGGACCTCCACGAACAAGCGGTGCGGCTGAAGGACTTTGGCCAGTTGCATCAGGTACGTGCGCCGTTCGCCGATGTTGGTAAAGGAATACGGAAACTGGATCAGCAGTCCCCCCAGCTTCCCGGCCGCCGCAATGGGCTCCAGCATGCGATGCACGGCGCGCACATCCTTGTAATCAGCCGTGTACGTGTGTGTAAACCCGTTATACAGCTTCACCGTGAACACGAAATCCTTGTTCCCCGAAACATCCTTGAGCCACCGCCGTGCATGGTCAGCCGAGAGCGACGTACTATAGAAGGTGGCATTGATCTCGACGCTGTCGAAGAACTGGCTGTAGTACTCCAGCTTTCGGAACTCCCTCCTCGGCCGCGGCGGGTAAAAAACCTTGCTGAACGGCTCCAGGTCCCATCCCCCCATCCCGATGTAGATTTTCTCCCGATCAAGCTCCATAGGTGGTTCTCCTTCTCTGTTCATGCTGAGCGATGTTCCGAAAACACTTGACAGCAAGCGGAAATTTGTCTATCTTTGCCTCACGACGATACGACATTTTTGTCGCCTTGTCAAGAGTAAAATTGACAAAATTGTCACATTGAAAGATAACCACGGATCACACGGAAAAACAACAGATCAACACCGATAGAACAATCCGCGAGGATCCGTACCATCCGCGTCATCCGTGGTTGCTTCGGCTTCTAACCACGGATTGCACGGAAACTGCACGGATGATCACAGATCTATTCTATCCGTGTTGATCCGTATCAATCCGTGTCATCCGTGGTTGCTTTGCTTTTAGCCACGGATCACACGAAAAAAAACAGATCAACGCCGACACAACAATCTGCGAGGATCCGTAACATCCGCGTCATCCGTGGTTGCTTCGGCTTCTAACCACGGATTGCACGGAAACTGCACGGATGATCACAGATCTATTCTATCCGTGTTGATCCGTATCAATCCGTGTCATCCGTGGTTGCCTCGGCTTCTAACCACGGATTGCACGGAAACTGCACGGATGATCACGGATCTATTCTATCCGTGTTGATCCGTATCAATCCGTGTCATCCGTGGTTGCCTTGCTTCTAGCCACGGATCACACAGAACAACAACAGATCAACTCAAGGAACGTCATGAAACAATCCATCGCACAACGAATCAGGCTTGCGCGCACACAAAAAGAAATGGATCAAACGAAGCTTGCAGCGAAACTCGATGTGGCTACGCGTACCGTACAGCGATGGGAAAAAGGAGAGCAGGTACCCGACAGCAACTACCTGATGCGCATCGCGAAGGTCACCGGAGTCGCTCCACACTGGCTTCTCACCGGCAACGGAGAAATGTTTGCGTCCGCGCAGACGGAGTCGAAAGTCTTCCCGCTGCCGACGAACCGCTACAAACGCGTTGAGCTCGTATCACTCCCGCTGCTTTCATCAGTGCCGGGCGGCGCGCCGAGCCTCATGTTCCACCCCGACTACGTCGAGAAATACATCACGGTCGACGACATCAAGGACACAAACGCGTTCGCACTCGAGGTGAAGGGAAACAGCATGGCGCCGCGCATCGAGGACGGCGACATCATTGTTGTCAGCCCGAAGCTCGAGTCACGCACCGGCGACATTTGTGTTGTGAGGGTAAACGATGAGGATACGGTGAAACGGGTGAAGATCGAAGATCAGTTCATCCATCTTATCCCGCTCAATCCGGATTACGAACCAATGGCGGTACGGAAGAAGGATGTATCCTTTGTCTGGAGAGTTGTAAAGGTGATAAAGAGCGTGTGAGATACGCGAGGAAAGCAGTAAGCAGTAAGCAGACAGCAGCAAGCAGACCGAGGACGATTTTCGTTGAGATTCGACCTGTCCAACCCTGGAGCCTCCATGATGAAGCCGCATGCTTCCCCGCCGGAACTGCTGCAGACAGAACGACCTCCCCTTCCACACGATGATGCCGGAAAGATTTAATCCTTCCATTCGGGGATCTGAAGTTGAACCCTGGACTTCGCCCCCTTCTTGGTTTTCAGTAAGTTCAACACCAGTTCTCGCTGAGCAACCGGAAGATTCACCACGAAGCTTCCCTTGCCCCACTCCGGCTGCTGGGTTTCCGGGTTTTTTATGATCCTCCGGATCTTGTTCGGGTCTTTCACCCTGATAACGATGTGACACCCCTTCATCTCTTTGCCGTTTTTCGTGATCTTCACAGACTTCTCAAGACTGCAAGCGGCAATCAACTTTGAGATCGCCAGAGCTTTTTTCCTGCCTTTCCTGATTGAAACGGATTGGCCCCGAACGATGTTCTTTTTTTCCATGTTTTCCTCCTTCGTCCTTGATCCTGCGGCATCCCGTCGGATCACGTTCAGTACGCAACACCTTCTTTGAGAGTTTCGACCCGGTGAATACTGCTGTCGGACCAACCGATGTTACGGTCCTGCTTTTTCGGATTGCTGAAGTACGTGTACAACCGCACAGCCTCCACCGAGGCCGGCAGCACGAAGTCGAACACAACCTGATCCTGTTCCTGCGGCTCGAGTTCAAATTTCCCGATCTCCCATTTCCTTTCCAGGGTCCTCAGTCGCGGAAACCGGAGCCGGAGTCCATCCTCGCATCGCGCAGGGTTGTGTGAATTCTCATCGCTGTCCGCGGTGAGATTGAGATGGTCATCGGTGATATTGAACAGGCTCGCCCTGCACCGGTCGACCGCCACGAGAACATTGCCAATGTTCTTTACGGTGACGGTCACAGAGAGAAGTGAAAATTCCTTGCCGAGGCTCATGACTTTCGCAGCGTGGGTTATCTGAAGACGCGGATATTTCGTGCGCTGTTTGATGTAGAGCTCATACGTCCAGAGCCCCCCGACAAGGAGGGCAATGATTTTCGCGGCGCTTTCAAAAGTCTCAACGACTGCCTTCCACAACAGAGCTGGTTCCATCGGTTTTTCTCCTGCATGGTGGCGATTGCGCGTTACATCTTCCCGCCCCTCCGGATTGTCCAGAAGTCGTCCGAGAGGGAACGGTTGCTGACATACTCGTACGGAATCGTGAAGTATCCCTGTTGGCCCCAGGCAGATCCCCAGGAATTGCGTACGAGAAGTCGCTGCGCTGCATCGTCGTAGCCCACGGCGAGAACAGCATGTCCTCCGACAGTCCGTTCCCCCCGCTGCGGCATTTGAAGCACTCCGGACTTGGCGACAAGCGGCGACTCAAAACTCTCATAGACTGTGAACCCAAACACAAACGGGTATCCCTCCACGAGACATGCACGCATTTCGTTGAGGGTCGTGATGCGGTGATACGAGGTGATCTGATGCTGGACTGCTTCCTTGTAACATGCCGATGTCGGTTTGACCGTGAACTTCGAGACGACGTACGGCCATCGTTTCTCGGAGCAGACGCCCTGCGCTGCAAGAGTTTTAATGCCATCCCGCAACATTGCTCCCGAATCCGATGTCACCGTGCGCTCGAGAACGCGCTCGCCGTAGTAAATGAACAGGCGGCTGACATCCACGAGGACAACTCCGTCTTTCCGTTCAAGGAATTCCAGTGCCCCGGCCAGTGCGTGCGCGGTGCAGCTGCCGAGGTTCCCCTGATTCTCCACTGGCGAACACCCTGGTCGCAGATCAACCCGCGGGGGAACGACGGCCGGCATCGGTTTGAGCATGGCATAGAGGAGATCGCGGTGATCAGGCAGGTCCGGCACCCAACCATATCCCGCTTTCGAAACTGACGTGCGCGAGCGAACATACTTCCTTTGTGGTGGCATGTGTCGACTCCTTTCGAGTGATCGGACGTATGGTCAGTAATGCTTCCGCCCTGCATTGTCAAACTTCCCCAAACACTGCTGGATGGCCGCGACCATCTCCCTCGACTGTTCCCTCTGCTGCGTCTCGAGGAGCCAGTTCTTTACTCTGAGCAGCACATTCGCATCACCGTTCCAGGCGAACGCTTCGAGTGCATAGAGGCACAGCTTTTTTGCCCTGGTATCACGTGCGTTTGAATATTCAGCAAAAATGTATGGCAGCGATCGCGCATCCTGCAGTTTGTAGAGAAACCACGCCACCCGCCGGCTTTCGTACTCATTCCCGGTCCGAATGACAGGAACAAAGGCAGCATAGAATTGATTGGTGAACACTTTCGAAGCACTGCCGGCGGACGTGAAAAGAAAAAGCGAATCGTACTCGGTGAGCACCCCCGCATAGTCTGCCATCGCACCTTTGTTCCCATGCCGTGCTGCAACCACGAGGCTCTCCGCTGCTGCGATTGTGATTGCAGAGCCCCCGGCAGGAAGCAGGTACCGCGTCTCGCGGTCGCTCACCGGGTCGGTCTGCTGGCGAAACGTCCGGAGGAGAAAGGAAGCGGAATCCTTTGACAGAGTTTTCATCGGAGATTTCGACTGCGCGTACGCAGAGGGGATGAGCCACGAAAGAGAGCCGACGTTCGTCGCGCTTGTCGTGTCCGGGTGCGTTATCGGTGCGACATAGTTGAGTGATCGTCGGTCAAGATCGAGCGCCAGCACAACCTCGCCATCACTTTTCTCCCGCGCTTTCAGGCCGGCGGGCGTCAGAGCAACTCCAAAGAGAAATCTCGACCCCTTGATCTGTGCGTTTTGAGGGTCCTGATAGAATTCAGCGACGTCGAAATGAACGTTTGTATGAAGCTGCTTCGGGGTAAACTTCAGAATCCATTGATAATAGAACCTGTCATCTGCAACTTTCATTTTTTTCACGTAGAGCCGCTCACCGTTGATCTCTGTCAGCCATGACGCTGCGGAAAGATACGATCCATCTGCCGCACGGATTTCGCCCGCGACTTCCTGTTCCGAGTCCCAGATCAGATTCCACACATCCGGCCACAATTGACGCACAGACGTCAGAAGGAAGTACGCTACGAAAAGCAGGTACACAAGCACCCTCACGGGAGCCGGCATCGAGTTGAAGTTGTCCCGTATGAAGTCCCACACATCTTTCAGCGAGTTAGAAGCTTTGGGAGTCATGACGATCTCCTTGACAGGTTATTCTTCACACACGGAAGCGCGATGATGCGATACGCAGACTTGATCACCTGCGGTCTCGTCCGTTCTTGAATTGCTGTGAATGAACCGGGTCCGGCCGGGTCCGAGCCGGCATCCCGATCGATCGCACGACGATGACGCAACGGCGAGAGGCGCACTATTTTTTGCGTGGGATGATAATCGAAAGGGAACTGGGAAGTACCAAAGCCTTGGGATGATCTCTCGCCGGACATTGGTGGAGGCTCCCCGCGTTAGGAGTGAATCCCTGCGAGTCTCAGGAGTGGAAGGGTGCAACACACGAACGCGTTCGCAGGACCTTGAGGATTGCGGACAGGATCTCGTCCGGTTCAGATCGAAACAAAGGTGAGGAGATTCTGGTGTGGCGGTTCAAACAACCTTCGGATGGAACTGCATCTCCCTGTTGCGCGGATGATCTGCCTGGTGACTGCCGGGTTCGAGCACGGTGCGGACGTCAATAACCAACCCGTAATCCCGGCCGAATATTATGCCTATAACGAATGAGGATCAAGCAAATTTTTGCGAAATGTTGGTTCTTTGCGAATAGCCACCAAGATCGCCGTATCGTCAATCCAGACGAGAAGATGCTGGAATCCGGGCGCTCTATCTTGCCTCAGGTTTCTGACAGATCCGCGTTGGAAATGACTTGAGACGCTTGCTTGGGAAGAGATTCGTGAAGCGTGGAAAAAGACCCGGCGGGGGCAGCGAACGCCACGGTCCCGGTGTTCGGACTCTGCGCAGAAATCAGAACTCGGCGGGAACGTACATCTCGTTCTCTGGTGCTGGGACCAGGGAGTCACAGGAAGCTACTCGACGCGCTTGAACACGTATCCAGTCACAGGCGGCAGAACGAACTCCAGTCGATCCACCGCGTTGACATTTCGTCCGGAAATCTCCTCGCGGAATGACTGCGTGCCCTCAATCTTGAGAGCAACCTTCGCCGGTTTGCTTCCGCGGTTGAGCACGACAATGAGTTCATTCTTCCCTGCAGATCTCCTGAAGGCATACACATTTTGCTCATCGTCGGCAAGCACTGTCGAAAATTCTCCGCGCCGAAGCGCAACGTTTTCATTTCGAAGACTCACAAGCTTTTTGTATATGCTGAAGAGGCCGCGATCAAATGTCACTTCATCATCTGTTCTCATTCGCCCGGCAACCGGATGTGTGCGCTCATGCTCGTAGATCAGATCGCCCCAGACCATCGGCTTCCTGTCGTCAGGATCGTCCGCGCCCCACATCCCTGCTTCATCGCCGTAGTAGATCATCGGGGCCCCGACGTACGTCATCTGGAAGAGCAGGATCAGTTTCTGAATCTGTCTCGCATCCTCTGTCGGCTTGCTGACATTGTAAGCAGGATTGTTCCGAAGTCCGTTTTGATCGTCGAATTTCCTGTTTGGGTTCATGATCATTGACGCGAGCCGGTCGGTGTCATGACTGTCGATGAGGTTCTGGAGCACGTAGCTGATTTCACCCGGGTAGTCGTTTCGAATGGAAGCGATCTCGCGGTCGAACTCGGTGGGCTTCAATCGACGCGCGTCCGTGTCGATGAAGAACCGCACAACCGCACGCGCGAACGGATAGTTCATCACCGCATCGAACTCATCCCCCTTCAGCCACGTCGCGGCATCATCCCAGATCTCGCCTACGATATACGCCTGGGGGTTGATCAACTTCACATGTCTTCGCCATGCTTTCCAGAATACATGGGAGACCTCGTTCGCCACGTCGAGTCTCCATCCGTCGATGCCGTCTGATGGATCGCCGTCGCCGTTTGGATCCATCCATCGCTTTGTAATGTTGAAGAAGTAGTTCCACACCGGCTTTACAAATCCGCTGTCCCCTTCCCAGAATTCGGGCAGCTCCTTGACATCCCACCATCCTTTGTACGTGAACTCGTTTTGCGGCGTCGTGGGATCGTCCCATCTCCTCACATCGTACCAGGATGCATAACGCGATCGCTGCTGGTTCTTGACGACATCGCGAAATGCCCAGAACCTCGTTCCGCTGTGGTTGAACACCCCATCGATGATGACCTTCATCCCGCGCCTGTGCGCTTCCCGGATGAGCTTGAGGAACAATGAATCCGCCGCCGTCCACTTCCACGTCGCTGGATCGTCGGTTTCTGATTTCACAAGCTCCAGGTCGCTGCGTGGATTGGGGCCGAACGTATGATCGATGTGGTGGTATGAGGAGGCATCGTACTTATGCAATGATATCGCCTCGAACACGGGATTGAAGTAGATTGCTGTAATCCCGAGATCGCTCAGGTAATCCAGTTTGTCGATCACCCCCTGGAGATCTCCTCCGTATCTCCGCTCAAAGACGTTTGTGTAGAACCGTTTGCTGAAGCGTTCCTCCCAAGGCTGGAGTTTGTACCAGTCGCTCATCCAGGGCGAAATGCGCCATTCCCGCTCCGAACCCATTTCGAGATCCGCCGGTGTTGGATCGTTCATCGTGTCGCCGTTTCGGAATCGCTCAGGGAAGATCTGGTACCAAATTGCATCCTTGGCCCACGACGGTACGGAGACCTGGGCAGTGCTCGTGCCATGAAGAGCAATGCTCAGGAAGATGATAAGGAGGAACGTTCGCATAGCGATCATCAGTGCATGGTAACGAAACGAAGGAAGGTCGATTGACCCGGACCCTGGCTGGAAGATCAACACATCTTATCCCCGCGGAGCTTCCCCGCTCGCCGGAAGAAGTTTCTTGATGCGGATCCTGTCGATCACAAGCTCGGACGCCTGTTCCACGGTGAATTCCACATTGTCCACACGGATGCTTTCACCGGTCACAGGAATATGCCCAAGCTGTTCAAGGAGAAAGGCTCCGATGGAGAGGATATCCTTTGGCGAAAGCTCGACATTGATGAGCTGTTCCACGTCGTTTGTTGTGACGCTTGCGTCGACAACGTACTCACCGTCGTTCAGCTTGATCACCTCAGGGGCTTCACGGTCGAACTCATCCTGGATCGGACCGACGATCTCCTCAAGTACGTTTTCGAGCGTGATCAGTCCAGCCGTACCGCCGTATTCATCCGCGAGTATGATCATGTGGGTCTTTCGCTGAAGGATTGTCTCGAGTACCTTTTCGAGACTTACGGTTTCAGGAAGGAAGGTGGCATCGCGGAGAACGGATTCAAGGGAAAAATCGGGATTGTGGTCACGGTCCTGCTTGAAGATGTCTTTCGTATAGACGATCGCCACAATGTTGTCGATGGACTCCTTGAAGACGGGATACCGCGAATACTTGTGCGTCCGCATGACCTTCAGGTTTTCCTGGGCAGATGCCGTCAGCGAGAGCATCACCATTTCCGTTCTTGGTACCATCGAGTGCCGGGCCTGCTTGCGCCGGAAGTCGAGGGCATTCAGTACGATGTTCTTGCTTGTCGCGGAGCCCTGTTGCTCGTGCGCAAGGATCAGCCGGAGTTCCTCCTCCGAATGAGCCAGCTCCGCGCTCCCCGCCGGTTTCAGTCCGACAAGACTGAGGATGCCGTTCGCGGAGACGTTCAATACCCAGATCACCGGCCTGAAGACGGCAAGGAAGACCGAAAGCGGGTACGACACCCACAGCGCCGTGCGCCTGGTGTTTTGAATCGCCAGCCACTTCGGGCCAAGCTCCCCCAAAATGATATGGAGGAAGGTGATGATGGAGAACGCAACCGCGAATGACAGCCAATGGATCCAATGCTCACTGGACACGCCCAGCGATTGAAACAACGGAAGAAGTTCATCCGCAATCAGCGGCTCTCCCACCCAGCCGAGGGCAAGGCTCGCCATGGTGATGCCAAGCTGCGTGGCGGACAGGTACCGGTCGAGGTGCGTGATGACCTCGCGGGCCACCATCGCACGACGATTACCCTTGGCGACGAGCGGCTCAATTTGAGTCATCCGGATCTTGACGATCGCAAACTCCGCCGCCACGAAAAAGCCGTTGAGGAACACGAACGCGAGGACCAGCACAATATTGAAGATCAGTTCCACGTCAGAAGGAGACGAGCTCGAAAGTAGCGTTGGGGGTTGAGATACTTAGAAAGTAGTACGTCAAAAGTAACGAGTAGTAAGTAGAAAGTTCCTGAGCAACAGGGTCCTCAGTAGAAAAGATCTGGTAGAAACCAGAGGATGGCCAATGTTCGGTGACCCGAACGCCTTTCACGTCCTCCGGCACGACAGTCGGGACCGTTTCTTCATTAATATAGCTTGATTTTGCGCGGTGTTCAAGACGATGTAAAACCTGAGGGATTACGCTTGTACTGCGGTCCAAGTGCGGCTCCCGAAATGAACGGGGCTCGCTCAGGAAATCGGGGCAAGCAATAATCAGCAACCTATTATTCTCTTTGCGGCTTCGCGTCTTTGTGCCGAGGGCATCACTTCCCCGAAGGGGGTCCCCGAAGGGGTCCTTTCGGACCTTTGGACGTGACGTGAGTATTTTTGAGATCGCCTCTCGTGAGAGATTCGCTTAGTGACGCAGCTGTTCTGAAATCCAGGTCAGGTAGGCTTCCATCTTGCCGAGGAAGTTGATGTAGGCGGTGGACCACTCCGTCGGATTGGCGGGTTGATTCTTGCCGAGACATTCCTGAAACACTTTTGAGACGGACGTCGCGATGCGGTGCTTGCTCTCTTCGACGATGGCTTCCATTGCTGATGAGTAGTATGCGCGCAGGTTGTTGATGTCCCAGCGCACGCGTGCTTCAGGGGTCTGTTTCGCGAAAAACGAAAGATCGGTTTTCCCTGCTCCGGACATTTCATAGATCAGGAGATTCCAGCGTTCCATCGTCTTACGAAATTCATCTTCGTTGTGACAACCGTCGAGCGGCAGGCGAAGGGCAAAGAGCTCGGTCCCGAGTGAATAGCGGAACAGAAGGTCCCCGCCGACATACTGCGAGAGGAGATTGACATCCTTGCGCAGGCCGAGAATCCGCTGCGCTGCGAGGTACGTCTCCTGATCAAAGTCCCGTCCGGTCAGCGGCTGCTGAGGCTGGAGCTTTGCCATCATCTTCATCCGGACATCGAGTTCGAGGTCAGGGGCCGTGAGCGGTGACTCTGTCTGCCTCCGGTCCCCGGGAGCGGTCACACTTCCGCCTCCATTCAGAATCTTGTCGCGGACATCCCACGACATTTCGTCGAATACTTTCGCGCTCGCCGCCAGCGGAGGCGCGGTGCTCGATTGCGACTGCAGGAGCATGAGAAATTTTGTGATCAGCCGGTCGCGATAGGTGTTTTTGAAATGCATCATGTCTGCGACCACGTAGAGATCTTCTTCAACGCAGGAGAGGACCGAGTTGAGGAACCGCACCAGCCGGTGCTCCCCCACCTTTCGGTCGTCGAGCATGCGCATCGTGTAGTCGACGCCGGCCATTGTCAGGTCGAAGACGATGACCTTCTTTCTCCGACCGTTGTACGATACCGGTGTCCCAACCTCGACGTTTTTGATCCCCTGGAGCCGCAGCTGCAGTTTTGTGTACAGTGTCGTGCCGTGGAACGGAAGAACGATCCCGACATCCGCCGCTGTCCGTTGTCCCCGGGCAAGAACGTGCTTCACGACATCGATGGTTCGCTTGGTCTGGGCATCGTTGAACGGGATCAGGCTCTTCTTGCCGAGGTACTGGCGACAGGTCGATTTTGCATCGGACGTATCGAGGACGACGATCGTTCCGCCGCTGCCCGGCCGTTCGTGAACCTGAAGCTTGTTGTCGTAGAAGAACGCCGAGACAAATCGCGAAAGCTTCGAGGCCGTTGCACTATGTGCCGTCAGCTGAACGCACCACGCCGGATTCTTCTGTGTCCATTCCGGAAGCTGGTGCAGCTGTTCTGTTCGGGCCACCGTGAGGAAGATGTCCTTCTGGAGCCACTCCTCCGCCAGATCCCCCTTGGAAAATGACTCCGGTCCGGGCTGGAAGGGATCGCCTGCAACGACCATGGCATCATTTGCCTTCGCCGCGAGGGCCGCGAGGTACGCCGGTGCGATTTGTTCCGCATCGTCAACAAGAACAAGGTCGAATGCCCGGTTCCGTACCCGCTGATCCGAAAGAAGCCATGTGACCGTGGACGCGATGCAGCGCTTCGAGGATGCGAGCGAGGCGTCGTCGACACTGCTGAGGGCTTCCACCTCGTCTGTTACTTTCTTGATTCCTCCAAGTTCACCAAGTCTCTTGACTGCGGCCTGATATTCCTTCAGGTCGCCGGCTTCGATTGGCGCCTGGGATTCTGTTCGCATCAATTCCGTCGTCAACGCCTGCTGGACGGGTTGGAGCTTTTTCATCAGCTGCTGTTTCTCGAGGAGTTGCTTCTGGGCCGCAGCAATTTCTTCCTTGCTGAATCCCTTCCTGAGCTTCTCAATCATGGACGCGTTCTGGGCGCGCGTCACCGTTTCCTTGAGCGCTGCGATCTCGTCGCGCACCTTCTCGAGCTGCTTGCGCGACTCGGTGGTTCGCTCGCGGAGGTCATTCAATCGTATGTAGAAATCGTCGTGGAGGAATTGGTGGATCTTTGTCCGCCAGTACGCTTTGAGCAGGGCGACGCGCTCCTCCAGCTGTTTCTTTTTGTCGCTCCGTTTCGATTCCACTTCACATTCGAGAGAGACCGGTGCAATTGCTGCATTCGCGGGGTTCGCGGGCAACCCGACGCGGCTGACAGCACCGTTGAGGTCGAACGACGCATCCTTCGCGAGCGCAATGAGCTTCAGCAGAAGCTGGTCTGCTTGCTGCGCGGTCGATGCCGTCAGCAGGATGCTCTTCCCCGCCTTGAGGTAGCTGAGCCCGAGCAGGGCAAGCGTTCCGGTTTTTCCTGACCGGACGGGTCCCCAGAGATACGAGACCCGGTTGCGAAGAATCTTCTGAGCAGCCTCTGATTCTTCTCCCGGCGTTCCGGGAACCTGGACAATGTCCGGGGGATGTGCAAGCGTGTTGCCGCTCTTCTCGGGATGGAACAAGACTGCGGCAACGGGGTGTGTGGCGGGCACCGATGAGAGAAGATCGGCCGTAAACGGCAGATGATCGTCGTAACTCCACTTGCATTTGATCTCCGGCAGCAATGGACCGAAATCCATCGGCAGGGCGATCACAAGAAACTGATTTTCGATCCCGACGATTCTTCCTTCAAGTGTCACCGGCTGGAGTTGATTGAAACTGCACGAGATGCGATCGACAGGACGGAGCGGAAGATCTTCAGGGATTTCAAACCGGTAATAGAAAAATCCCGCCATCGAGCCAAGCTGCTCACCGCCAAAGAGGATGATTTCAGTCCGGCCGGACTGAAGCTTCTCCCGCTCTGCGCGCAATGCCTGGGCAGGCTGACTGTACATTGACTGTTCCGACGATCCTGTTGATGGAGAGCTCATAATCCGGATAAGACCAATGTTATGGAGATAGCAACGTCAGAAGGAAGCAGTTGAAGCGCCATGGAAATCTAGTGTGCTTCAGCCTGCCGTAGTGTGGCGGAACGCACAGGCAACGGCGATTCGATCGGAGACGCGCAGGAACACGGGCGCCGTGCGCTGCAACGCCCTATCATCCGGAGGAAATAGTTCGTGAGGTGGTTGGAAGAAATCAGAGACGCGACGCCATAAGCGCCGTTCACAGGTTGTTGGCAGTGCCGCTATGGACGGTCGGGCAGCTCTTCAAAGGCGTCTCCGAACAATTCATCGGCAACCGTCGATGAATCGAAGAAGCCGTAGAACTCAGTCCCGGCGAGTTTCTTTTTCCTGAAATAAACCGCCAATGCAGAAATCGTCACCCCTGCGATCAACCCAAACACCACGTACTTTTTCATGATCCCCCAAATCCTCCTGGTATTCTCGTCCCAACCCCGGTACCGTACAGACCACTCGGTGTAATATAGTGAAACAATTCTCTTTTTCCATTGCAGCGGACCGCTCGTGCTCCCAAATACGGGAAAGAGGCGGACCGGGTTGCGTCAACGCTCGATCCAGGAGAGCCTGCCGGAGTCGAAGTTCGGACCGATCACCTGGAACGGGTACGGCCTCTGTGATGCCGTCTGCCATGCGCGGTCGTCGAAGCC
>DATJQB010000356.1:0-3048 GCA_035506075.1 Bacteroidota bacterium
CGGGACGTTTCCCATGGGGATCGATTTCAAGAGATTTCACGAAGCTGTGAACACCACGGAGGTGACAAAGGAGCGTCTTGAGCTTCATCAATCGTTCGGTGAAAGCAAAATTGTCCTCTCTATTGACCGGCTCGACTACTCGAAAGGCATCCTCAATCGCCTTGAAGGGTTTGAACTCTTGCTCGAACAACACACTGCGCTGCGGGAACGGGTCACTCTCGTAGTTATCGTCGTGCCGTCCCGGATAGGCGTAGGTCATTACGAGATGATGAAAAAGCAGATCGAAGAGCTGATCGGCAGAATCAACGGAAGATTCGGCACTCTGGCCTGGACTCCCATCCGCTATCAATACAAAGCATTGCCATTCCAATCCCTCGTTGCACTGTATGCTACGAGCGACGTCGCGCTTCTGACGCCGCTTCGCGATGGAATGAATCTGATCGCGAAGGAATACATTGCCGTGAGACACGACGGGTCGGGTGTGCTGATTCTCTCCGAGATGGCAGGCGCAGCGAAGGAACTGGGGGAAGCAATCATCATCAATCCCAACAACAGGGAAGAGATCGCATCCGCGCTCGCGGAGGCGCTCACAATGCCCCTGGAAGAGCAGGCCCGCCGCAATTCGATTATGCAGAACCGGCTGAATCGGTACAATATTGTCACCTGGGCGAATGATTTCCTTGAGAATCTCTCCTCAGCTGGACGCTCGCGCTCGGTGATCTCGGCGAAGCTCATGACTCCCTTGACGCGGGATAAACTGCTGCAACATTATTGCTCTGCCAATCGGCGACTCTTGTTGCTGGACTATGATGGGACGCTTGTCGGTTTCGGACGCCGCCCCAGAGATGCCAAACCCTCAGACAACCTGATCCGTTTGTTGCGGTCGCTCGCGGATAATCCGAAGAACGAAACAGTACTCATCAGCGGCAGGAAAAAAGGGGACCTCGAGGAATGGTTCGGCACAATGAATCTCTCGCTTATCGGGGAACATGGCGCGTGGATCAAGCGGGGCGCCGCCCCGTGGAATGTCATCAAACCGATGGCAAGTGACTGGAAATCCAACATCCAACCAATACTGGAGCGGTACGCCGACCGGCTCCCCGGTGCATTCATTGAAGAGAAGGACTTCTCTCTCGCGTGGCATTATCGCCCGGCAGATCCCGAGCAGGGAGTGCAATCCGCGCATGAACTCCTGGACGACCTCATGGCATTCACGGCCAACATCGACGTGCAGGTGCTTCAGGGAAACAAGGTGATCGAGGTTCGCAATGCCGGAGTGAACAAAGGGGCTGCGTCGAAGCTGTGGATGGCAGACAACAACTACGATTTCATTCTCGCGATCGGCGACGACTGGACCGACGAAGATCTGTTCAACGCGCTGCCGGTTGAATCGTTTTCGATCCGCGTCGGCCTTACCCGCACACACGCACAGTACCAACTTCGCGGTCAGCAGGATGTTATTCAGCTTCTCCATCGGTTGGCTGAACTGGATAATAATGCCGCAGAGAGCGACTGAAGGACTGGAGAAACGCATGTGCTTAATGTGACAGCTTCTCCTCACCCCATAGGGAATTTCGTGCGGGCCGAACCTCTCCGGTGACAGCTACCACTTTGAAAGTTGGCGGATTTTTATATACATTCGCCTGTGAACTTCTTGCTCGCTTTTCACGTAATCGACCTTCGACGACAATCCGGTAGTTGAACGTATGGGTGTCCACAACCTTTTGCTCCTGCTCATCGTTGTATTGCTCGTGGGGATTGCGATCATGATCGCACTTTCGATCTTTGACGCGCAAAGCACGGCTGAGAACAAAGACGGGATCACTTCAGGACTTGTTCGCGTCGCGGCGGACGCCTACAGCTTCAAGACGCGACCGGCGATCCTCGGAGGAGGCAGCGGAGCGTACGACGAGTCGAGCGGCGCCAACACCCCGTATCGTATACCTGCGAACATGTCATCCGACTATCACGGCACGTATTCGGTCACCGCAGCACAGCCACATTCGTGTATCCTCGAAGGAATCTCATCAAAGAACTCCAGCTGGCATGCGATTTGCGTTGTCGATGACGGCGGAAACGCTTCGATCAAGTATTTCGGGTGGTGATGCTTCTCTTTTTCATTGCGCCGCGGATGACTCCTCGCGTTTCTTGTGGAACAAGGATGACACCAGATCTGTTGAACTCTGTCCGGGACGTACCCATAGATGCCCAGAGGTGAGTTGAAAGAAAAAATACAGCGTCTTGAGCGCGCAGCGGCGCCGCTCGAGCCAAATCCTCAGCAGAGAGCCCTCCTCTTACAAAGGGTTTCCGACTATGCAGAGCACTTTCTGCAGAGGATTTACGAGCTTCCGGCATACGTCGTAACGGAAGACAAGGGGAGCGGCTTGTTCGACTCTCCAATCTCAGAGCGTCCGCTCGATATCGACTCAATTCTCTCTCTGGTTGCTCAACATGTAGACCGGCCCGGGCTGAACCCTGCCTCGGGCGGTCACCTCGGGTATATCCCCGGCGGCGGAATTTTCCCGTCGGCGCTCGGCGACTACCTCGCCGCTGTTACCAACCGTTACGCAGGAGTCTTTTATGCCTCTCCCGGTGCGGTCAGAATGGAAAATTTGCTGATCGATTGGATGGCTTCGGTTGTCGGCTTTCCGAAAGAGGCAGGCGGAAACCTGACCTCCGGCGGCAGCATCGCAAACCTCGCCGGCATTGTCGCGGCACGCGATGCACACAATCTGAAGGCGAAAGATTTCGAACGCTCGGTCATCTACCTCACCGAACAGGCACACCACTCCGTCGACAAAGCGATTCGCATTGCAGGATTGAAGGAATGCATCCTCCGCTACGTCCCCATGGACGATCATTACCGAATGAGCGCGAGGGAATTAGACAACATGGTGTCGAACGACAAGCGGGCCGGCTTGCATCCATGGCTTGTCATTGCAGCTGCAGGCACGACCGACGTCGGCGCGGTCGACCCGCTTCCTGATCTCGCGCAACTCGCGAACGCTCACAATCTGTGGCTGCATGTGGACGGTGCGTACGGTGCGT
>DATJQB010000357.1:0-5487 GCA_035506075.1 Bacteroidota bacterium
ATGTGTTGGTAAGGGCCGGAGTTGGACTGAACATCGCCAGCCGGAGCGTTGTGAAGTAGAGAAGCAGCAATCCGCCGCCGAGCAGGTACCGCGACACCTGCTGGAAGGTGTCGCGCCAGTAACGTGACAAGCCAATGATACTTCCGACAAGAGCGCAACCGATGAGGCTTGGAAGAATCGGGGGGAGCCCATTGTAGGGGAGCGTGAGCAGGAACGCGACGCCGAGTGCGAGCCCGACGATACCGGCTTTCGCGAACCAGTTTTGCCCGAGCTGCAGCTCAAGCTCCTCGTCGTCTTCAACTGCCACGGAGTGCTCTGGAGGAGTGGTCTCAGGGTGCGCGGCTGAGTCAGCCCGGAGATCGAGCACAGACTCGATCCGGGAGATTCGGGATTCCAGATTCCTGAGCGAAGACAGGATCTGTTCGATCGATGAATTCTCGGTCGATGACTCCATAGTCATCCTCCCTTCTGTTGCCGGTGGGGAACGGTGCGAGTGCGAACAATGGTTCCGATGCGCCGCGGCGCAGCTGCCGGTGAGCTCATCCGGGGTAGATCCTCCCGCCGGCGGGGACGAGAGGAGGGATGACCGCCCGGATCAGCATTGTTGTGCCGGAGCACCGTCGCTTGCTACTAAAATACTTTTCCGGAGACGAGATTGTAACCGCTGATATTCATGTCCTCGGTGCTCGCCACCTGCATGGAGGATCGTTTCTCGACGGAGAGCTTCCATTGATAAATTTCCGAGAACGTGTGTTCGACTTTTCTTGTCAGTTTCCTGAACAAACCACTCTCTTCATAGGTATCGGCAGCTTCTTTGCTGTCCCAAATGGTCACCGAGAGAATCTCGTTCTGTTCGGCGACGCCTTCGGTCAGGAATGCATATCGGCATCCGTGCACATCCTGCAGCATCGGAAGGATTTCAGCATTGTAGAGTGAGGCGAACTCTTCCAGCTTGCCCGGCTTCAATCGGACGGAGAGGATTCGCACGTACATCGGCTTCGAAGGTATGCCGGCTGATGGGGGGGCCGGAAAAGAGGTCGTCACCTTGTACGATTTTACGACGGGCTCCTCGTGGGTTGGAATATACTCCCACGTGAAGTCTTTTGAAAGCTGAATCTTCCATTCGGACGAATCGGAGAGATACGGGGCAATCTGACCCATGAGTTGTTGAAACAATCCTCCGTGTTCGTACGCCTCCGCATGCTCGATGCTGTCCCAGAGGGTCATTGAGATTGCCTCGCTGGAGTTTTGCGAACTTCTGATGAGGCTCGCGTACATGCACCCCGGGGTTTTCTGCAATGCTGGTATGATCGAATCAGAATACACGCCGATCATTTGGTCGGCCTCTTCGGGCCGGACCTTCACCTGGACCATTCTCATGAACATATGCCTTCCTCCTCTTCCCGATGCACGTTGCCGTGTGCTGCAGCCCGTTCTCCACGAATTGTTGTTGTCCCTCTCGTCCTGGCGAGTATGTCACTGCTGTGCAGTATCGGTCCGGGGCTGCCGCAGATGAAGTCGCATCTTTTCCGCAAGCTCCCGGAAGCGAGCATCGCCCCAGCAGGATTGCGCAATGGGGTCGGTTGCAAGAAAGATGAGAATCCCGTCCCGCTCCTCATAAGCCTGCTCGAAGTACCGAAAGGCGGTAGTCATGTCGCCAAGACCCATCTGAAGAATGCCGAAATAGTAAGGTGAGACATGCGAGCGCAGCGATTGCTTCTGCAAGTCCCGAATGATCTGCCTGGTTTTCTCCTTGTGGCCTGCAAGTCCCTCAACATAGCCAAGCATGGAGATCATGACGAGCCGGTTGCCGGAGAGCTGGATCGCTTTCTGTGTCGCGGCAATCGCATCGTCATACCGATGTGCCACCATGTACGTCATACCAAGTCCGAAATACGCCTCAGCGTACTCGGGATCGAGCTCGAGTGTTTTTTTGAACTGCGCAGCCGCTTCATCGAGCTTGAATTGAAAATGATCGATGCGCCCGATGCCCGTGCTGACGCTTGCCGAGAGAGGATCGAGCTCCTGGGCACGGAGCATTTCCTTCATGGACTCGTCAAACCTGCCGAGGATGGAAAGGAACAGTGCATACCACTCATGGGCGCGTGCATAGCCGGGTTTGAGCTCGAGCGCGCGCTTGAACTCGGCCTCTGCACCGGTCCAGTCCCAGTCGATCCGGAATTTTACGTAGGCGAGCGACGCGTGCGCCTCTGCCTGTGATTCGTCGAGAGCGAGAGCCTTGCCCGCGTTGTATTTTGCCGCTGTGATCGCCTGGTCCCGCGGCAGCGATCCGTAGCCTGCATTGCCCGCGAGCGTGTAGCATTCCGCGAGTCCGGCGTAGGCGAGTGCGAACGCGGAATCGGTTCGTGCAGCCCGGTCAAAGTACTCGATAGCCCTGATGACCTCGTCGCCGGTCCGTTTGTTCAGGTGAAATCGTCCGAGGAGATACTGTCTGTACGCCTCGCTGCTCTCGGTGCCCTTCTTTTCAAGGGACTCTCGTTCACCGGAAAGGAGCTGCACGCTCAACGCATTCGTAAGGCTCTGAGCGATATCGCTCTGGATCGCAAACACATCCTTGATCGACCGGGTGTACTCGCGGGTGAGCAACGTCTTCTGCGACGGGACATCGACAACGTTCACGCTGATTCGTGCTTCGTCCCCGGAGGTTCGCACGCTTCCTTCCAGGATCGTACCGACCTTCAGAGCATTTCCTATTTCGGTGATGTCGAGCTTGCCGCCGGTGTACTTTGCCACGGAAGTCCGGGCGATGACGTTCAGGTCCCGGATCCTGGAGAGGCTGGAAATCAGCTCCTCGGTCAATCCGTCGGCGAAATATTCATCACGGTTGTCCTGGCTGATGTTCACGAACGGCAACACGGCCACACGGTTCGCCGGCAGTGTGCCGCGGGGAGCTGTTGAGGGCTTCAAAAGGAACGCCAGCGCAATGAATACCGCCAGGACCGTCCCGATCGCAATGCGGCGCGGGCGTTTCCGCGACAACATGAACATGAACCTGTCGAGCACTGCGAATCGCCTCGCTTCCCAGGGACGGACGATGCGGTACAAATCGACAGGAAGATTGATGTTCTTCAGCTCTCCCTTGCCAAGCCGGACCAGTGAGTAGTCAATCTTGTTCTGAATCTGCCTGGCAACGTCTTCCGACAGACAAATTCCACCGGGTTCTGCAAGCGGCTCGACGCGGGAGGCAATGTTGACTCCGTCACCGAACACATCGTTTTCCCTGTGAACAACGTCGCCGACGTGCAGGCCGATGCGGAGCCGGATGGCTTCGTGTTCCGGTCTTGATTCAGCGAGCTCGAAGAGGGTTTTCTGAATGTCAATCGCGCACGACGTCGCAGACAGGGCGCTCGAAAACTCGACGAGGAACGCATCGCCGATGGTCTTGATTTCGTGACCGTTGTGTTTTGCGATGAGAGGGCGAACAACGGCGCGGTGCTCTTCAAGAAGCCGAAGGGCGAGCTTTTCATCGCGCTGGGTGAGCGAGCTGTAGCCGACCATGTCGGTGAACATGATCGCGGCGAGCTTCCGCTGTTCGTCGGGCTGATCGGCTGCGGCCGGTCTGCGCAAACGAGGAGGCTTCGTCCCTGGTTTTCGTGTCTTCTTCCTGCTTGTGGTCACGAGTGCAGTGCCTGGATGGAAGTTGCGTCCCGCAACGGGTCACTCACAGTGCCACACATGCGGGTTTCAATAGGAGTCGTCTTGCCATTCAACATCATGGTTCTGGTGCAATGGATGAGTCAGTTCTTGTGCTTTTGGAAACTCTCTTCGGCGATCGCAACTGTCTCGTGTATCTCGAACACCCGCTCGAGGTTCATCGTGCTGATGATGGTCCGCATCTCGTCGCGAAGGCCGGCCAGACGCAGCGCGCCTTCGTTGCGCCGGACCGCGACCATTGCAGCGATCATCGCTCCCAGGCCGGCGCTGTCGACAAACCTTGTATGACTGAGATCGATGATGATGTTGGGCCGGTCCTGTTTCAGCACCTCGAACATGGCGCGTTCAAACGAAGAGACCGCCGCGGCACCGACAAATGTGCCCTTCAGTCTCATGATTGTGACAGTTCCTCTGAGTTCTTCGCTGATCGTCAAGTCGCTGATCCCATTCCCTCTGGATTGTTTGTCCGGCACGAATTGATTTTGAGGCGACGAGTCCTTACTCTTAGAACACAACAACCCGGGACAGTCTGCTTATGCCATCAACAGTCCGCGAGCAAGCGATTCTTCTGCTCCTCAAACCTCCGGCGCTCCGCTATCTGCAACAACTCAAAACGCTGATCGATCGGGACCCGGCATATCTTGAATCCCATCACGATGATGTCGGGAATATCATCATCGGGTTTCTCTCGGGGTCGGGGTTTCACTGGCACCGGGATATTTTCGACCGCGAGTGGCCGGAGATCGTGCGGCTGGCCCTTACACGGCTTGGAAAAAACGGACGGCCAAAGAAAAACTGGATGATGAAATAACCGTTCCCACCCTTCACCTGCACTGAATGCGGTCCGCTTCCCGCAAGGACCATCACGACATCCTCTTCCGCCTCCCGAAACTACCGGGCACCCGTGATATAGTTTTCCAGCTGCTGGATCACATGCTCCTTCTCGGAAATCACGGCCTTGACCACGTCGCCAATGGACACGACACCCGTCAGTCGTTGGTGCTCGAGCACCGGCAAATGCCGAATGTGCCGGTCTGTCATGACCGCCATGCATTCGTCGATGGACTGGTTCGGGGAAACGGTGAACACAATCGATGTCATGAGATCTTTCACCGGACGGTCGTAGACACCCATTCCTTTCGCTGCGGTCGTTCGCGCGAAATCGCGCTCCGAGAAAATTCCTGCCAGTGTTCCGTCGTTGGTGACAACAAGCGCACCGATGTTTTTGTCAGCCATCAGCTCGAGGGCTGTGGAAACCCGGGTTTCCGGTGTAACGGAGACCACCAGGGCTCCCTTCGTTTGCAGGATCGTCTGAACAGTGGTCATGGTTCCTCCATCGATCGTTTGCCTGCCAGCAGGGTTGACAACTTCGGGGGAATGATCTGAGCCGGGTACGCTCTCATTCGCTCGAAGGCGAGGGCAGTGTACAATTCAGAACACCTGCGATGGCCAATAAGGTTCGCAGAAAACCCCCCGAATTGCAGCGGTTTCCGCGCCCACTCCATGAGAAAGTAACAAGTTCAGCGCAAATGCTGATGACGGAAAAGAACAATTTTCTGGATCGGACTTGTTATAAGCCGGTTTGAGAACTCCAGCCGCAGTCCGCACGCTGCCACAATATCGATCTTGATCGCAGAGCCACCCCACGTGCAGCCGGCAATGCCGAGTTCGGTAGGGGGCATCCCCTTTTTATCAAACCATCCTCCGGAGATCTCATAGCGGCCGTGTTCTTTGACCTTGATGCGGTAGAGTGATCGAAGGGTCTTGACGAAAACCCAGTCTCCCGGATGGAGGTCCGCCTTTCGCACCTGA
>DATJQB010000358.1:0-7164 GCA_035506075.1 Bacteroidota bacterium
CGTGTCTCTAAGGAAGTGACGATTGAATCCTTACCAGTCTTCATGTCTCTCTGGATCAAGACATGGTTTCTGTCTTGAGATAGAAGCACCGAAGAAGACAACACAAAGAGCAGAAGCAACTGTCCCGTTGAGCGGCGGCAATGGCTGTAGACACCTAGCATGCTGACTGACCTTTCACTTGTATTTAACATTGCTGCAAGTGGCGGCTAACGTTTAGCCAAACCGCCGTTGCGGACCGCCGTTCTAGCGAATTCCGATTTGACGGCGGGACGCAATGGAGCGAGCACTTTACATTTAGCCAATCTGAGCTTCATCGTTGCCTATAGAGTGTGCGAGCGCCGGTTTGGCGTTTGTTATGCGTTCGTTGTGGCGCACGCTTTTACCTACTTCTTAAATAGCCTCTGAAACCCTGGATATGCTACCAACGGGATGATCTCGAATTCGATGATTCCGTCTCGGACAAGCGGTAACGTCGAAAGTACTTCCTTCGCTTCTTCGGCTGAATCGCACTCGAGGATCAGGATAGCCGCGGGTTTGTCCGCGCGGAAATACATTTCACGGATCTTACCCGATTGCTGAAGTTCCCATGCGTGCATCGCTTCGTTCTCGAGTAATGTGGCGTCGAGTTCGTTCTTGCGAAACCCAACCACTTCCTTTTCCATTGCGAGAATCTTCATGACCTGAGCCTGGTTGTTGAGAGCAATTCCATTTGAGGTACGAGTGCGCCACAATGACGCATAACTATCTCAAGACTGCATTCTTACGGTTTGTTGGCGTCTAGCACGTGATGGTCGTCAGAATGTTTCGTTTATTTGCTTTTGGGTTGCATGATCTGCTCAATTGGGCTTCGCAAGTTCTCAATCTGCCTACGGCTAACGTGAGTATAAATTTCCGTCGTTCGGACGCTGCTGTGACCAAGTAACTCCTGAATAAACCGAATGTCAGTTCCTTGCTCCAAGAGGTGCGTTGCGAAGGAATGCCGCAGTGAATGAATCGAAACCGGCTTCATGATCCCCGCCTTTTGGGCTGCGTTCTCAAACACCTTCTCTGCACTACGAATGGAATATGGCTCACCAGGTATATTCCCCTCGAACAACCATTTCTGCGGCTTGTACGCCTTCCAGTACTGGCGCAAAACTTCAAGCACGAGCTCAGATAGCAACGAATATCGATCCTTCTTCCCCTTCCCCGAACGTATCGTAATGGTTTTTCTGTCGCTGTCAATATCCGAAGGCCGCAATCGCACCACCTCTCCCACACGAAGTCCGGCCGAATACACCAACATCAGCATGACACGATGCTTCAGATTCCCTAATCCTTCAAGAAGACTTCGCACCTCCTCCAGAGACAATACCACCGGAAGCTTCCTTCCTCTCCGCGGTCGCTCAATATCGCCCAGTTCAAACGGACGCTTCAAAACCTCGATGAAAGCAAAGCGTAGCGCGTTGATGATCTGACTTATTGTGCCGGCGGACATCTTCCGCTTCTCAATCTGATAAAGCAGATAACTTCGTATCTCGTCTGGGGTGAGCGACGAGATAGACTTCGGTCGAACGAAGTGCTCAAGAGATCCGACACAACTGAGATAGGTCTTGGTTGTCTTTGGGGAGTAGTTCCGAATCACGAGCTCGCGCCGGACGTCCTCCAGAATCGATACGGGCGGACTTGTTGCAGGGGCCGAGGGTAGAAGAGCTTCTTTCGAAGATTTGTAGAAGCCAAATGATTCTCCGACATCGCGATCCAATATTCGCCAGTCGGTACGGAACACGGCGAGGATGCGCTCGAGCACATCCCGCCTGTGAGGAAATGTCCAGATGTGCCTCGGATCATCCCAGCGAACACCGGGGATGATCTTCAGGAGCCGCTCTCGCCTCTCGTCATGATCACATTCGAGCCCCACGAGATTCGGGCCGATGAGAGAGAAACGGGGGTGTGCGCGGACGGTACCAGGATTCGCTGACTTCGGCGTTGACATAGACCCTCCTTTGCTAGTTCGGTAGCCCAGATCTGTCAGTTTGATAGATCGATTTAGGCGAGGCGGAACTTGCAAAACGCACCCGGGCGGTTCGGATTCGGCCAAACGTACGGGTGTCTTTTCTCAGAGTCAATACGTACAAGTACTTACAAACCTTGTAGCGTGAAGTACGGACACAAAAAAAAAGGAGTGAAGATCCGCGGACTGTCTTTTCTGGAGGAAGACGCTTAGAGAAGGACGACGACAAAATTCATCGAACTCCGATATATCTGAGGAAACTAGAAATCGCTTTCATTAAGTCGAAGAGATTGACTTGATTCGGCGCAGGAGGCGGTTTCATGGGGTTTTCCAGCGTTCCGTAAACAGCCTGGTTGCGGCGAAGCAGCGATTCAAGTTCATTCGGGAGCCTCAAATCAGCAAAGGCGCGACTGAGAATCTTCTTTCTCTCGCGGTCGACCGAGTCGATCCGCAAGACGCCTTGAATGACGGCTTGCTCAAGCAGGAAGCCCTTTTCTTCAGGATACAAATTGCCAAGCGAATCTAGTTCCTGAATTGACAAATCCGACAATGACCTGCCAACTATAAGACCCGGCATCAGGGGCGAGGTTGCATTCGGATTCGATGGGCGCGGGTGAGAAGAACTGGAACGAATTTCAGAGGTGCGCAACGTGTCTCTTGCTTGAGAAGAACGACTCGAAGAGTCCTGGCTGGGTATCAGCCTGGCAACTACGGGATGCTGTCGTACTACCGGAGTGTCTACCTGACCTCTCGCCGCTGCACATGAGATCAGCAAACAAACGGAGATGCGACCGAGGACATATCTGATCCGGACGGAATAAGACGTATGGCGACTCGGCTCTGTGGGACGTACTTGCTACACTTGAGACGAGGTATGAGGAAGGAAGGTTCCTTAAGCTAGGCGGCAGCCTCTGCGATTCCCTGAACCTGCAGGATTTCATAAAGGGTCGTCCGCTGCGCAGCCGCAAACCCTGATTCGTGGATCAATCGGATGCATTCCTCAGCGTTCGTCTTGTTGACATAATTGGCTGCAGCATGCACGTTCTCCTCGATCAGAATCCCGCCAAAATCATCCGCACCGAAATGAAGAGCAATCTGACCTGTCTTCTTCCCCTCAGAGAACCAGGAGGCCTGAATGTGAGGAACGTTGTCGAGATAAATGCGTGAAAACGCGATCATCTGAAGATAGCGAGTGGGACTCGCGTAATGCGGGATAATTTTCTCGAGCGGAGTGTTGCCCGGCTTGAATGACCACGGCACAAAAGCGGTGAAACCACCGGTTTCATCCTGTAACGATCGAACCCCCTCAAGATGCTCGATGACATCATCATCCGTCTCGAGATGGCCATACATCATCGTCGCGGTTGATTTGTAGCCGATCTTGTGCGCCACTCTCATCACATTCAACCAATCAGCAGAGGTTCCCTTCTTACTGCTGATCTTCTTCTTCACGCGATCGGATAAGATCTCTGCTCCGCCCCCCGGAATGGAACGCAGCCCCGCGTCCCACAATTTCTCCAGCACCTCGCGAATCGAATAGCCAGAAATCTGCGACATGCCAATGATCTCTGAAGTCGAATAGAAATGCGGATAGATCTGCGGCACCTCGGCGATCGTCCGACGAACCATCTCCGTGTAGTATTCAAACGGAAGCGAAGGATGCACTCCTCCCTGCAACAAGACCGTCGTTGCCCCCGCTGCAGCCGACTCTTTGAACTTCTGAATCATGTGGTCAACCGAATACGTGTACTCGCCTTCCTCCCCCTCATGACGATAGAATGCGCAGAAAATGCAATCGATGTTGCAGACGTTCGAATAGTTCGGATTCGTATCCAGCAGATACGTCACTGCACGATCTGGGTTCTTTCGGAATCTGATCTCGTTTGCCAAGGCTCCCAACTCAAGGAGCTCCGCGTTGCGCAGGAGGAAAAGCCCTTCATCCCTCGTGATACGCCGACCCTGCTGGACCGCATTCTGAATTCCCTCTACTGTCATTACTCTCTCTCAGATTGATAACGAATATCCGGCGGACTTCAATTCCTTCATGATGCTAAAACTGGCCTCCTCCAACTTCACCACGATAGGCTTCACAAGAACTCCCGGGATGTTTTTCGGCACATCCGTGTCAGTCATGTGAAGCACCATAACATGGTTCTTTCCCAGTTTCCCCACGAAGTGCCCCAACTCAAACATCGCATAGGCCAGGTCCGCAGAACTCAGCACAAAGAACGCGAACCGCGCACCTTCCTCGTGAACGATGTTCTCAAGCGAGATCATCTCGCCGCGAATACGATCGACCGGGATCTCCACCACCCCAACTTCCTCGAGGAACGAAGCAAGTTGCTGGCGCAATGGATCATTAATTTCTCCGACGACATATACCTTGCTCACCGTTTCGGCAACCGTTGCTGCGACCGGTGACGCCGAAGTCGCAGCAGACACACCTTTGGGCGGAGGTTTCAACGTCCGGGTGCCACCTGGTCCTGAGGCTTGAGATTCCATCGGGACTGACTGAGGAACTGGAGTCGATACTTTCGCAGGTTCAGCCGCAAGCTCGGGAGAAGCCTTCAATTTCTCAAGGAGCTCACGCATGCTCGTGTAGATCAGATTTGCGGACGACTGATAGAAGAACCCGCCATTCGCATCTGCGATGATCTTGTTCTTGTAGGGAAACCCAATCGGTCCGACAATGTCGAGCGACTCAAGGCACGACTTGCGCCAGGCAAGATACTTGTCCTGCATTCGCGCATTGTATCCGGAAAAATCGAAACCACCCAGGGGAGTCAGCCTTGACCCCTCATCCACGAGAACTTCAAACTTCTGGAGCATGGTTTCAGACATACGATGTGCCCAAGTTCAATTCCGGCGATACTGGCCAGCATCGGCCGACTTGTCCTTTTCCCCCTCCAACGACGACAGCAATCGCTCGAACGTGCTCATCGCCTCCCGTTCGCGCTCCCCCACATGATAATTGAATCCCTCAAGATACTCTGTCGCTTCATCCGAATTCCAATTGATACGCTTCGCGTGGGACACGCTGATGCTCTCGAGATCCGATTCACCTTTCGCAAGCGCCATTTGAATGAGGGACGTCAGCTCCTCACGTTTTTCCGGCGCAAACGCGCTTCGTACAGCCCACACGGCAAAAACAAACGGAAGCTTCTGCCAATCGTACCATTCCGTCGCCAAATCAAACACAAGCTCAAAGCTCCGGAGTCCCCTTTTCTGGTGCCGCATCGCTTCATCGCCGATCAGGAGCACGGCCCCGAATTCCTCGTAACTATTGACTCCCGTGTGCATGCGCGACAACTCGGCTTTCACGCCATATTTCTTTTCCAGCAGAACCTGAAGCAGACGTACCGACGTTGCCGTATCGTCTACAATGCCGATCTTTTTGCCTTCCAACTCACGCCAGCCGAAGTTTGAGAACAACATCACACTCTTGACCTGGTCGCGAGTCGCGATGCAATACGGAAGCATCGTCAACGAATCCTTCTGCTCAAGGAAGTCGCAAAGGGAGAACAGCCCGGCTTCGAGCTGACCTCGTTTCGCGAGAGCTCCCATTCTTCTCGGGGTTACCGGAAGAATCTTGAATTGCCTCTTCTCGAAGTGATGATAGAACGGGACCGAATTGAGGTACGGAATTTTCCCCACCACGTCGTCGGTGTACAGGTTGATCGGATTGTAGTACACATCACGCTCGACGGGGATTTTGCCGGCGTCCCGAATGATCTTCACGATTTTATCCTTCGTGAGCTCCATCGGGGAAATTGCACCCGCATCGTGGGCGATCTTCTCTCCGCCGACCGTACCATCGAGATCGTCGGCTCCGAAATTCAGCGCAACAGACGCCACCTCCTCAGTCAACATCACCCAATACGCCTTGATGTGCGGGACATTATCAAGCATAAGCCTTGAGACCGCAATCATCTTCAGATCATCGATCGCAGAAGTGAACCGGTTGGTTGGCTTGATGCCCGTCTCACCGGGCTGAAATGCAAGCGGAATGAACGACAGGAAGCCCCGGGTCTCGTCCTGCAGGGCGCGAAGTCTTATGAGATGTTCGATTCGCTCGGCCTGCGTCTCAATGTGGCCGTAGAGGATCGTGCCGTTCGTCGGGATTCCCTGGAGATGCGCCGCCCGATGGATCTCGAGCCACGCTTTCGCGCCGATCTTCGAGCTGAAGAGTTTTTTGCGGACCCGTTCCGAGAACACTTCCGCTCCGCCACCGGGCATCGTCCGAAGTCCGGCTTCCTTGAGCTGACGAAGCACTTCATCGATCGGCAGCTTGAACTTCTTATGAAAGAAATCAATCTCGACAGCCGTAAACGCTTTGATATCGATGCTCGGGAAATGTGATTTGATCTGGCGCAGCATGTCGAGATAATATTCCCACTCCCAATCAGGGTGCAGACCGCCCGTGATGTGCACCTCGTGGATCTCGGGGGTGAGTTTGTTCAGGATATCGTGGACGGTCATCTCGTACGCCTTCGGTCGTCCCTTCTTCGTCGCGAAATCGCAGAACTTACAGGCCAGCACGCAGACGTTCGTCGGCTCTATCTTCTGGTTGAGGACGAAATAGACCGCGTCACCGCTCCGATCACGCTGGACATCGTGTGCCATCTTGCCGAGCGAAATGAGATCGGGAGTGTTGAAGAGGGTCAACCCGTCATAATGGTTCAAGCGTTCACCACGCTGGATCTTCTCCCACACAGGCTCAAGGCTTGAATCCTGAAAATGAATTTGTTTCGGCATCACATCCCCATCTTATGACCAGTATTCGTTCCAACGCCGATCGACTTTCCTTACGACGTCATCGGGCATACGCAACGGTTCCGGATATCCGGCCTTCCACGTTGCGTCAATTCCCAGGACCCCTGTATACACCGGCGCGATCCCGCGAAGGCTCGCCCCGGTGAACGTTATGTCCAACTCACAATCGAACCGGGTGAAAATCCCCCAAATGGAGTTCTCCCGATCCCTGATGTCCACATCCTCACTCACGGCTGCGATGAGTTTCAAATGCTGAAGTTCTTTGCGCTTCACAAGCTTCTCGATCACCGCCCTGCCGTTGGATCTGACCTTCACCACGAGAAGACATCCCTCGAGCACGTGCGCGTCGATAATCCTGCGATCGATGGAGCGAATGTCGGATGAACGGGGACGGGACA
>DATJQB010000359.1:0-11205 GCA_035506075.1 Bacteroidota bacterium
CCAGAAATCATACGCGATGTACCACTTCGCATCGTTCGTCGCCGGGTTCGTGTTCACCCCCAGCGTCCGGACGTACGCTCCCAGGAAAATGTCCACGTTCTTGTTGTTCACCGGCGACCAGATATCGCACATGTTGTCCGAAATCCACGCCGCGCTGTCCGCCGTCGCCGCCGCCTTGGCGATCTTCAGCGAATGTCCCATCGAGTGAGACTGGTCGATCGCCCAGCTCAGCGTCGCTCCCGCCGTCGACACCGGGTTCCAGTACGCGGGCTGCGTCCCCTCAAAGCCATAGACGGTCGGAAGATCCGTTGTCTGCGCAACGCCACTTCCGACGACGGCAGCGACGAGGACGAGCACAATCATTGTATTCGTGCACCATCGCATATCGTACCTCCTTGGAAAATGTAAGTTGGTGGATTAGACGATTATCGGGGCGCCGGATTCAGGCCGATTCCCCGGGGTTCACATGGTTGCAGCGTTTACATATGGATAGCCTGAGAGACCATCGTTGTTGCTATGGGACGGAAACCGCTTCGGGTCGCAACGTGGATGTCGATTTTCTGACGATAAGTTCGACCGGGACGTGAGTCGTTACCACGTTCGAGGAGTGATCTTTGAGGATCTCGACAAGGCGAAGCACGGCGAGTTTTCCCATCTCCTCCTTGAAGACACGAACCGTGGTCAGCGGAACCTCGATATGTGAACTCATATCGATGTCGTCGAAGCCGACCACCGCGACATCGCCCGGGACATTGAAGCCCCGTTGCCGGAGATAATGGATGCAGCCGATGGCCATGGCATCGTTCGCGGCAAAGACACCCTTCGGCTTCCTGCCGCGGTCGAGGATGCGTTTAATGGCATTTGCCCCGTCAACGCCGGTGAGGGCGGGTTCTTCGATGCTGACGAGTTCAGGATCAAGCGGGAGAGACCGATCGCGGAGCGCTTCCTGGTAGCCGGCGTATCGTTCGGCAATACTGGGATGGCCGATATCGCCGCCGATGAAGGCGATCTCCTGACGGCCGCACTCCACCAGGTGATTGACCGCCAGCTGTCCCCCGCTGAGGTTGTCGATGAGGACGGATGAATGCTTCCGTTTCGATGCAACGTAATCGACGAGGACGATAGGGATGCCGAGGGCATCGATGTAGTCGATCAGGTTGGAGTTGACTTTCCCTGCGAGGATCACTCCGTCGACGTTTCGTTCAAGGAGAAATCGCGGAGCGTCTTTGGATTTGTTGAAGGATGGCCCGACGGTGGTAAGAAGGATATAGTAGCTATGGTTCCGCGCCTCGAACTCGGTCCCCAGGAAGATGCGGGTGTAGAACGGTTCGGCCTGAGAGAAATGATCGTCGGAGAGTATGAAGCCAAAATTCCCGCTGGTCTTCGAGGCGAGGCCGCGTGCTGAACGCGTGGGATGGTAGGCAAGGTCCTTGACCACCTTGAGAACGCGCTTGCGGACCGACGGACTGACATACCCGCGATTGTTGATCACGAGTGAGACGGTCGAAGGCGAGCACTGAGAAAGCTTAGCCACATCGCTAATCGTGGGCCGCTTTTTCTGCATTTGGTATCAAATCGCTTTTAGATTGATTGTCCCAAATTGCTCGGAAATGCTGACAAAGAGATGCCTATCTACGCAAACTTAGATATTATCTTCTATTTGGAGAGGTTGAGCGAGACTGAGAGAGGCTTCTGTATCGAATCGCTTCGATACTAGTCAAGAGATTTGACAAAGTCAAGCGGAAACTCTCAATCAAGAAAAAAAAGTTGGTCAGGTCTGGAATGAGGGGGGACGCATTGCTCGGCAAAGGGTACGAGGGAGTCGCCCGTCAATCGATGCTGTCTTGCACCGAACGGATCTCACAGGGGATGAGAAGAGACGACATAACTGGCGATAGGACAGGTCAATACCAATACTTCGTTTTCGCTGTCCACGGGGATGTTGCATATCGACGATGCAAAATCTTGAAGGCCTTTTTTGAAAACTCCCGTGAACCCCGGTCAGCGCATCCGTAGCGTGAGACCTGCACGGCACGATGGAGTGCCTCGGGGATCCTCTTGTCGTCCGGGTGCGCCTGCGCCCAATCGGTAGCAATCTTTCCAAGATATGTCGCCGCTGGCGGCAAACCCGCGAGTATGCTCGTCTCCCGGTGCGCGATGGCAGTGTCACTGACGGAAAGGAACGATGGGCGACGTTCTGGGAAGAAATCGTACGGGTCTGCGTCGCGATATCCCTGCCAGTTGTGAGAGAGATTATCCAGGATGGCCCACTTGCCATTGTCCCACCAATTGTCTCGGTATTCGTCCAGGCTTGCCAATTTGGTCAATCGATCAACGCCGATGCGAATCGACGGCCGGAGTCCGGGGTTTTTCAAAAGGATGTAGGCCGCCGTGAATTGCCTCGCAGTGCTGTCCTCGCTCGAGACGTACTCTTTGAGAAGAGGAGTGAGCTGTCCATCGACCTTTTCGAGCGCCCGTGCGGCTTCAACGGCTATCGAATCTTGGCCAATAAGTACCGATCGTACCCATGCTGCTTGAAGCAGAGCACGCCGAAGATTTTCCGGCAAGCTGCGATTCCTGGAAGCCGACAGCATGACGCGTACCGGGAACTTGGTGTCTACAATGATTGCCCCGGGAGTAAATCTTGATAGGGAGTCCGTCTGAGGGGAACTGTCCTTTCCCCACTCTGTGTCTGCCAACTTCTGATGGCAGTCCATCAGAAATTGAGTGAGGTTGACCGCCGTTTCAAGACGCAGAGCCCGAAGAAGATTGATGTTGGACCTCGATTCAGGAACTTCGGGCCGTGCAATCATATCATTGAGAAGCGCACGCGCCTGCTTCAAATTGTTCCGATCAACCAGAAGTTCGGCTCTCCAATAGGACCCTGTTGCGTAGGCAGGTTTCTTTCGGGAAATCGACTTGGCATGGTGGAGCAACTCTGTTACTCCTTTGGAATAAGGATCCGCCAAGGACAGCGCTGCAACAAGCCAGGCGTCCGATTTCGTCGCACGATATTTCTTCAGAGCGTCTATATAGGTCGGCGCTTTCCAACGGCGAGTATAGCACGCCCACCATTGGTCAAAATCCGAATATTGAGTACTGGAACTGTCTCCTATCTCATGCATCAGATCAGCGTAGTTCTGCCATTCCTCACTTGTCAATGAACTGACATCCGAACCCGAGAATTTTCGATCCAACTGCCGAAACAACTCTGCCGGCGAGGTTCGGAACATGCAGAATCCCAGGAGGCGTTCCATCGAAGGATGCAGCTCGCGCATGTCGGTATCCTGGAGCTGCCCCCGGAGATAGTGCTCAGCCTCCTTCAGAACCGAGTCCTGGTTCATTGCCAGCAGGGTCGCATTTCGGATCATCACTCGAGCAACGAGATAGCGGGACAGCTTGCTCCACGGCGATGTACGGTCGTTGCCGATGATGGTGAACAATGATTCGGACTTCCCAAATTGTCGACCATAGAAGAAGGCCGCCGCAACTTGGTATGCCCGATCGGACCGAAACAGTGCGGGCGCGCTTGAATCCAGGCCCGACGGCACCTGGCCGGTTTGAGCGCTCATGAAGACGTCGTCCTGCGTTTGCGCAAACTGAACGACCAAGGGGCTCTGGGCACCGAACTGCGCAACTCTCTCACGAAGAGTCTTTGCAGCGCCTTCGAAAGCGTCGTCATGGATATTTCTATAGAAGACATACAGATTTCTCTTTTCATCCTGGAACGACACATCGACAGGATATTGCGGCGGCTCACTTCCAAGGACTTGCCGCCGAACCTCGACCCATCTGTCGTATGCTGGTGAAGGAGTTTCTTGGATTTCGGACGGGCCTCGTGATCTACCAAATACCTCCTGTTCTTTTGCGGTCAGTGGCTTTCCGCTGAAATATCTGTAGGCGGCGAACAGATAGGCCATTGGATAGGTGCGTTGGACGATGCCGACTCTTCCTGCGTAGTATGCTTCCAGAGGGTAGTCTGGCGCCCAACGTTGAACATAAATCGCCGTCGTAAAGAAGGGGCCGCAGCTGAAGACGTCCGTTGGCGACACGACGACGCAGGATAACATGAAGACACACAGAAAGCGAAAGAGCATTTTCACTGTGGGACTCCGTTCAGGTATTTCCGATAGACATCCTCGGTCCATGGCTTCGGGTTGAAAACGTAGAGTCTTCTCTTGAAGGAGGGGAGTGGGGACAGCTCGTCCGTTGAGATACCGATGCTGTGTCGACAAACTGCCGAGGAAAAGTCTCGTCCTTCCTCAATATCTTCCAGAACAGTTCGGCGATCAGGTCCCATGCGAAAAAGCATTGGCACCGCGTCATCCACGGGGAGATCCCTGATCCACGGGTCACCAAGACACCAGGACGCTAGCGCGGTAATCGACAGAGAGGTCGACTCGGGCAATAGTGCCCGAACATCATGGAGAAGCGATCGATAAAAAGCACGATCCGACGTCCGTGCATCGAAATCGATTTGCACTCCTGACACACCTGGGATTCTGGAAGCAGAAAGTACTTCCCCGGCAGTACCTGATTGTTGCCGGGGTGAGTACAACGGAGGATATTGAAGGTCCGATGTCACTCTGACGACAGCAACAAGCGTTGTACCGGGGGGGACTTCTAGTGAATGTGTACGAGGTTGGACGGTGATGTGATCGCCGGAGAGATTGACGGTCCCGGCGAGAAAGGCGACTCCGGCATTCTTCGGGTCGATGAAGCTGAGATTCTCGTTCCGCTCCCAAGCCCAAAGCATCAGGTCGGGATATTCAGCCAACCTTGTGCGTTGAAGCGTGGGCGTGGATCCGGGAAGAAGAAAGGTGAGCACAATCGACAGCGCGGACATCTTGGGAAGCATGATTCTAATATACTCACCACGCTGCGCGAGATGCAAGATTGATCCGACGGCCCGATGCCGCAAGATCATGTCCAGGCATCGTTCACGTTATCCCTTCGGCCCTATACTCCCGACCCCCGAGATCTGCTGATGCACGTTCGGCGGGTTTCCAGAGTAAACGACGCTGCCCGTTCCTGATATCGTCGCGTCCAGCTGGCCGGTGACGTTGACCTGTACGTTGCCGGTTCCGGTGATCGAGACCGAGCTGTGCACAGACGTCAATCCGAAATTGTGCACTTCGCCTGCGCCACTGATCACAATGGTCTGGTCCGTGGCCGTCCCCAAAAGATCGATTTGCCCGGCACCAGAAATCGTGCATGCGAGAGCGTCTGTGACGATGGGCGCCGATACAGAGAATTCCGCTGCACCGACGCATTCGAGCCGGTGGATCGACTTCATTGATACGTAGACAGTAACAGTGGTGTTGTGATAGGACCCCTGCTGAAGACCAATCGCGAGAGTCCCGCCGGCAACATTCACCGTGACACGATCGATGATATTGTCGTCTGCGACCACACGCACGCCTTCCGTGCTGTCCTGTGTGATCACCACTGCAGCACTCCCCGTCACCAGGATCCCATCGAACGAGGCCACGTGCACATCGCGCGAGACCAGTTTCCCCGACCCGACGATCACACCGAGGTCGTCAATATCGTCGTGGTGATGCCAGCAACCGGAAATGAGCAACGCGACTGAGAGAAGGACGCCCTTGACAAGAATGCCACGAAGAGAGGTGTTCATGGTCGTTCGCCGGAATTGAGGGGGGGCAGGTTTAAAACAATATACGAAGGAAATGATGGAGCTGTTACATTTCACGGCCACGACGGGATCATGAGCCTGGTTGCTTTCACCAAATCTGTTATTTATCGCGCAACTCGTCGCCGCCTCGCCTTGTTGTTCAGGAAGACAACCAAATGCCTTCTTCTCCAGCATACACGCTCGTGCAACTCCGACAATCGATCCTCATCGGCACGTTCGTCTTCGTCGAGCTTGCCCTCTGGCTCAACGCGTATGAGAGCGACGTTTTGAAAACCCCGCTCTTTGTTCTCGGCGCGTCATTTCTGGTTGCTCTCGCTCTGGCTTCGGCGATGCTTGCGGGCAAAGTCGACCTTCCCCGCGGCGTCATCTTCCTGCTTGTCCTGCTCCATGTTCCGCTGTTCCTGATTTCTTTCTGGTGGACTTATGAACCGTCCTATTCGTGGAGCGCGATATTCTTCGGCTTATCATCGGTGATCATGTTCTTCGCTGGGGCGACGACATTCTCCACGCGCGGCACCCTCAAGCACTTCCTGCTTGCAATCGAGTGGGTGACAGCCGTCCTTTGTTGCGTCGGTCTCGTTCAGCTGGCCTTCGGCGACGATCTCCCGATCGTCTTCTTTGTTGAGCAGACACGGCGCATCCCCTCTCTGTCGGGAAACAGCATCTTCTTCTCCTCGTACCTCGCGTTGATGTTTCCGGTCGTTGCAAGCCAGACCTTCGCCGAACGTGAGTGGAGATTCCGCACGTTTGCACGGTGCCTCCTCCTCGGGTTGATGGCGATGCTTCTCGTGTCGACGCAAACCCGGACCAGCATGATTGCCTGGTGTGGATCGCTGATCCTCTTCGCATTTCTGGGCTATCGTTCGCTCAAGAAGAGCACGGCCATCCTCGCGGCGGTTGCGCTCACCGCATTGGTGGTGGCATATGCAATGATCGTCCAGCCAACCGTCGTTGGGCGCTTCACCCAGGCGTTTGGTCAGACCAGCCGATCGACGATTGCACGGCGCATGGTATTCTGGAAAACCGGATGGAACGCGTTCCGAGCATCTCCGCTGATCGGCCACGGCATCGGAAGCTTCGAAAAGACGGTCTTCGAATACCGCGCACCCGACTACTGGAAAACGGGAAGCGAAGACATCGTCCCGCATGCGCACAATGAGATGCTCGAGATCGGCGTGGAGTTCGGCCTCCTCGGTATCGTGCTGTGTGCCTGGACGGTCTTCCTGATCCTTCGGAGAGGAATCCACCTCGTTCGGACTACCAGCGGCTGGGAGCGGTGGACTGCAGTCGGTCTGGTCTGTGGTATCGTGGCGATCGCAATCGACAATCTGGGGAACGTTTCCCTCCGGGCGGCGTCGAGCGCCCTTCCCACCTGGCTTCTCATGGGTGTTCTCTGGTCGAATGCGCTGGCGAACGACGTGAGTGCCCGGCGCATCATATTCTTCCCCGCGAAGAAAGTGATGCTGGCAATCCCCGTCGCGTTCTGGCTGCTTTTTGTCTTCCTGTACGGACGGGCCCAGATCCTTCACGTCGAAGCCGAAGTCCGCGTTGCCGATGCCCTCCTCAGGGCTTCTGCGAATCCTGCAACGAGGGTCGCCGACCTTCGTGAAGCGGTTGCCCAGGATCCTTTGAACCTCTTCGCGCGTTCACGCCTCACACAAGAATTGCTGGAGCAGAACCGTTGGCAGGAAGCTCTCAGATCGTCCGATGAATTGCAGACATTGTCGCCCCTGTACCCTCAATCCTCCCTCATGAAGGCCTATGCGCTCATCCGATTGGGACGTGCACTGGAGTGTCTTGACTGTATCGGCGAGGAGCTCCGGCGGCGATCACACCCGGTTGCCTTTGAGATTGAGGCTGAGGCGTGCCGTGAATTGCGTGATACGAGCGGGGAACGGAATGCTGTCGGTGCATTCTTGCGGGAAATCATGCAGATGAAGGCTGCTCCACCCTTTAGAAATTACTGCCTGCGACTGGCAGAGCTCAGTCACGAGGCTCCACACCGGGAGCGTGCGGCCGCTCTCTTTGATTCCCTGGCAACCGCCTTTCCCGACGCACGGGACTTCCTCGCCAAGGTGAAGGACCATCTCACTGGACAGTGATCGGAATAGTCACGGACTTCGGTGCGGGGGCTGTATTGTCTTTGATGACAACAGAGGTCGAGACGGATGCGACCGTAACGCCGACAATGTGAATGATGGCCATGGCACTGTCCGCGTTCGAAATCTGGGCAGTGGCGATGGCGCTGGGGGCGGATGATATGGAATAAGGCGGCGCGCCTCCGCTGATGGTGACGTTCTGAGACGTATTTGCCGAGAGCGTCACAGACGGAGGCGCTGCATTAAGTGTGGAGGACGTAGCGGGCGTCGCAGGTTGTGTCGGCGAGCCGCTGCTCTTGCTGCAATGCAGGGCAACAACAGTGACCGCCGCGACCAACAGGATCGACAAGGTTCTCGAGACTTTCATGTTTTCCCCCCTCCTGTTCCCTAAACACACAAGTGTCCCAGGAAATTGCCGGCGCAGCCCTCGATCAGTCCCTATTTTTGTCCGAGAATCGCGGTTCTAATAGTTCGACCAGGCCCCACCATCTCTGTCGGTTGAAAACGTATCCAGATGTTTCGCCGGCGTTTTGCGTCGTGCTGTCATGATATCATGTCTTTTCTTTTCCCGAGGAACCGATGGGCCCCGCTTTCGCGAGGAACCGTCGCGACCTGGGGAAGTGGCGCGGCTGGAGGAAGAGTTCCGGTGCTTGACCGTGTGCGTCCTCTCTGAAGGCACTTCAACTTCAGGGCGGACCGCAACAATCGCCGCGGGATATGCCGCAACGGCGATTCGCTTCCCGGTGAACTGCTCGATCCTCCTCATGTACTGCCGATCTTCACTTGCCACAAACGTGATGGCTTCTCCTGCAGCACCTGCACGGCCTGTGCGGCCGATTCGGTGGACGTAGGTTTCACCCTCCTGAGGAATGTCATAGTTCACGACGTGCGAGATGCCCACAACGTCGATCCCTCGTGCTGCAATGTCGGTGGCAACCAGGACCCGATATCGCCCCTCCCTGAATCCCGCCAGAGCCTTCTCCCGCTGAGACTGAGACCGGTTTGCATGGATTGCCGCAGACGGGATCCCCGTCTTTTCCAGTCGCCGGCTGATCTTGTCCGCGCCGTGCTTCGTGCGGGAGAAGATCAGAACGCTTTCCATAGACGTGGAACCGAGAGCGTGCAGAAGCATGCCCATTTTCGTATCGCGGGTCGCCGAGTAAAAGCTCTGTGAGACACTTTCGACAGGATTGTGCCGGCCCCCGGCGTCGACACGGACCGGAGAACGAAGGAATTTCGAGGACAGCGAAGCGACCTCGTCCGACACCGTTGCCGAGAACAACATCGTCTGTCGTTGTTTCGGGATCAGAGCGATGATCTTGCTGACATCGTGAATGAACCCCATGTCGAGCATCCGGTCCGCTTCATCGAGGACGAGGAACTCGACCTTGCTAAGATCAACAGTCCTCCGATCAATATGGTCAAGCAGCCTTCCCGGCGTGGCGACGAGAACATCGCATGCACGCCGCAGAAGCTTGATTTGACTCTCGATGCCTGCTCCGCCGAAAACACACACGGACTGCACCGAGACCGCACGCCCAAACATGTCGAACGCTCCGTGCACCTGTTGTGCAAGCTCGCGCGTCGGGGCCAGTACCAAGGCCCGCGGCTGCTTCGACTGGCCTGACCGTGGATTCTGGAGAATCCTGTGCAGAATGGGGAGAACGAATGCCGCCGTCTTCCCTGTTCCAGTTTGCGCACACCCGATGACATCTTTTCCTTCAAGCGCGGGCGGGATGGCGAGGGTCTGGATCCGCGTTGGCTCGGTGTACCCTGCGTCGTGCACACCACTGAGAAGTTTGGCCGAAAGGCCGAACTGAGAAAAACTCATAACAATACCTTTGAATGGATGAGAATATTGCATACCGCCCTTATGGCAGATATGAATCACACCACGACAGAGAATGCTGGAATGCAGTTCAGGTGTGTCGACACTCACCGACGCGGTGGGAATACCCCAGACGCACTCGCGAATGGACCAGATCCAATGCTCTATGGACCGAGGTTATGGTCGATCTTGAACTTGGACTGGATCGAGGAGGAAAAGCGGAAGCACGATATCCGGTGAGGGTCAGCGGATGGCGGACTACAACATTCTTCCCGACAAAACCTTGCGTACTGTCATCAGAGAGCGAATCTCGAATGCCCGCCCCCGATATTGACATCGGCTGCGGTTTGCCGCTGGTTTGTAATTGCCTTAAATGTAGCTATCCAGGGAATCAATATCAACATCGCGAGCACATTTCTTTTCTCACCGTATCTCGACCGTCATTGTCGTGACCTTGTCGCCATGTTCTTCTCTTTCCGGGGCGTGCCGGGCCTTTTGTAGGGTGAGGAGGAACTGTCCGGTCGTATTCTCATATGCTGCGACTTCCACTTTTCCCGTCGCTGCAGATACCTGAGGTTTTGAGCGAGCAAAGCCGGCGAGAGACAGTACGGATTCGGATTTCGCGAAGAGCACGGAGACTCTTAAGCCATCGGACGTCCGCTCAACCTTCGCAATGCGTTCTTTGCCGAGTGTCACGAATTTCTCCGGATCGCCAATGAGGGTTATATCGTGGTCGCCGACAGGAACAACAACAAGATACTGCACACCTCCCGGTGTAACCTCCGGCAGCGAATCCGTGCTCCGTGCACGTTGACCCTTTGTCGAAAAGAAATCATACACAAACACGTCCCCAGCCATGCCCAGATCGCAAGGTCGTGTGAGAACTGCAGCGCGGCCTGTGCCGTCATTGTAGCTGAAGAGATACGCAGCCGTCGCCATCTTCTTCGGCCCCGGAGCCGTTGAGAATGTGACGGCAGTTCGGCAACCGCTGGCGTTTGTCGCATCCGAAAGGACACTCTGGTCGGTCGGAACGATCGCAACATCGGGCTTCACAATGACGCCATCAGGTCGTGCTGAGTATGCGATGTTCGCGGCGTTTTCCTTTCCATACGCATCGCCGATCCCCACCATGCCGCCGGAGAGCGTTGCCAGCAGAAGATTGTCCCTCTCGGAGCTCATGAAGACGTCCACCCAGGGCCAGACGCCCAACGCGCTCGCGAAGCGGGAACCGTAGAGAAACTCCTTCCATTTTGCTCGCTCGAACCGGTCGCCGCTGACGCGCAGCGTCGTCAGGTTCGCGTAGTTCGCCCCTCCCTGAAGGTAGCATCGCGGGAGACTCATACAATATTGCATCGTGATCCCGCGTCGCGCACATGCCTTCGCCATGTTGTCAAAGAACGCCTCGCCGGCCCAGGTCGTCGTCAAGAACTCGGGTGAATACTCATAGATATAGTTCTGCCAATCTTGTTCGTACGTCTGGACACCCCATGACTTCAGACTGTCCGCAATCATATTCCACCATCGAGGGTCCACGGCGCCGATGCCGGAGATCGTGTACTTCCTGCGGTACGGGCTGTCCCGTTCGATCCAGCGATTGTGCGTGATCAGGGGAACGCCGACCT
>DATJQB010000360.1:0-3528 GCA_035506075.1 Bacteroidota bacterium
AGAACGAGGTGAAGTTTCTCGGCTACCTCGATCACAAGGAGTGCACCCGTCATCTGCAGGACTCGGATGTCCTCTGGCTTGTCCTCGATAACGATTATCAGTCCCCGGGAAAACTCTATGAGTACATCGGTGCGCGCAAACCGATCCTCGGTTCGCTGCACGACGGGTACATGAAGCAGTTGATCCTCGAGAGCTCGGCGGGACAATGCGTGCCGTTGAAGAGTCTTGAGGCCCATGAAAACTCGATGCGCGAACTGTTCGCGCGCTTCGAGAAGAACCAACTGACGCAGATTCCCGAGGACTTCGCTGAGAGGTACAATCGGCAGGTCCTGACGGGTGAGCTTGCGCGGCATTTTGAGTCGCTCATGGATATCGACAAAAACGCTTTTATGAAAATTCAGGAAGACCTCGCATGAATATCCTCGTGATCGGGTCGGGTGGGAGAGAACATGCAATCGTCTGGAAGCTGAGGCAGAGCCCTAACGTTCAGGCGCTCTATTGCGCCCCCGGCAATGCGGGGATTGCGCAATTGGCGCGGCTCGTTTCTCTGAAGCCTTCGGATATTCAAGGGCTTATGAGATTTGTAAAGGAGAACGGCGTTGATCTCACAGTTGTGGGACCCGAGCAGCCGCTTGTCGATGGCATCGTGGATGAGTTCGAACGCAACGGTCTGCGGATCTTCGGCCCCAGCAAGGCGGCAGCCATGCTCGAGGGGAGCAAGGCGTTCGCGAAATCGTTCATGGCCAGGCACAAGATCCCGACAGCGAAGTTCCGGTCCTTTTCCGTCACTGAGTTGCAGCAAGCCGAAGCTTTTGTTCGTGAGCTGCCAGTGCCCGTGGTCGTCAAGGCGGACGGCCTCGCAGCCGGAAAAGGCGTGCTGATCTGCGAAAGCCATGATGCAGCGGTGATTGCCCTGCGCGAAATCATGCTGAACAAGGCATTCGGTCCGGCCGGGGACAAGGTCGTAGTCGAAGAATATCTCGAAGGAGAAGAAGCGTCGATCTTCGCGCTCACGGACGGCGACAGGTACGCCACGCTCGCATCGGCGCAAGATCACAAGCGCATCCTCGACGACGACAAGGGAAAGAACACGGGGGGCATGGGAGCGTACGCCAACGCGCCGATCGTTTCTCAGGAGCTGTTGAAACAGATTGAATCAGAAATTATCGTCCCGACCCTCGAAGGCATGAAGAAGGAGGGGACCCCCTACAGAGGATGTCTCTACTGCGGACTCATGGTGACCTCATCCGGCCCAAAGGTGATTGAATATAACTGCCGTTTCGGCGACCCGGAGACTCAGGTTGTCGTTCCGCTGATTGACGGCGACCTTGCGGAAATACTCATGTGCGTGGCGGAACGAAGGCTCAATCCGGCGTCGGTGCAATTGCACGACGCCTCGGCCGTCTGTGTTGTGATGGCTTCGCGTGGCTATCCAGATGATTATCAAACGGGGAAGGAAATCCACGGGCTGAGCGGTGTCAAGGCGGAGGAAGGTGTCGTCGTCTTTCACGCCGGGACGCGCGGTGATGGCGAGAAGATCGTGACGTCGGGGGGGCGCGTGCTGGGTGTGACCGCGGTGGGCTACTCCCACGATCTCAAGGGAACAATCGATGCAGCCTATCGCGCAGTCGGCGCGATCACGTTCGACGGCGCGTACTACCGGAGTGATATCGGCCGCAAGGCGCTGCGTCGGTTGCATTGATCTGGAATAAGGAAGAATGACGTGAATATTCTCGTGACCGGTGGTGCAGGATTCATTGCCTCTCATGTCGTCGACGCATATGTCCGGGAAGGACATCGGGTGGTAGTTGTCGATGATCTCTCCTCGGGTGTCCGTGACAACGTGAACCCGGCTGCCGAGTTCCATCAACTTGACATCAGAAGCGCTGACGTTGAGAAGCTCTTCAAGGTCATTCCTTTTGATGTTGTGAACCACCATGCCGCCCAGATGGATGTCAGGCGTTCCGTCGCCGATCCGAAGTTCGATGCAAGCATCAACGTGCTTGGCGGGCTCAACATCTTTGAGACTGCACGCCAATACGGAGTCGGGAAGATCGTCTTCTCTTCCACAGGTGGGGCAATCTATGGTGAGCAGGATTACTTTCCGGCTGATGAACAACACCCGGTGCGTCCCCTCTCACCGTACGGGATCACGAAGCTCGTGACGGAGAAGTACCTGTTCTATTACAGGGAAGTTCATGGGATCGATCACGTCGTGCTTCGGTACGCGAACGTGTACGGTCCACGCCAGAATCCCCATGGCGAAGCAGGAGTGGTCGCAATCTTCGCCAAGAAGATGCTCCAGGGGGAAGCACCCGTGATCAACGGGGACGGCACTCAGACCCGCGATTATACTTTCGTGGGAGACGTGGTGAAGGCAAATGTCCTCGCGCTTCATTACAAAGGATCGAATATATTCAATATCGGCACAGGAATTGAAACGGATGTCAATGAGCTGTTCAGAATCCTGCGGGGTTGTCTTGGCTCGGAATGCGCTGAGGTGCATGGACCTGCCAAGCAGGGGGAACAACGTCGAAGCGTCATTTCCTACAAGAAGATTGAGCATGAACTTGGTTGGAGGCCCGGCGTTGCGTTCCCGGAGGGGCTCCGTATGACAGCTGAGTACTTCAAAGAGAAATACGCCTAACATCGTGCCGTCTATCGACCCAAAGACTATCGAACAACTCTTCGCCGGGGACCGCAAGACGATCGCGCGATCGATCTCTCAGGTCGAGAACGATTCACCGTTTGCGAACGATCTCCTCAGAGAACTCTATGCCCGGACCGGCAGGGCGTACCGCGTCGGTGTCACCGGCCCTCCGGGCGCGGGGAAAAGCACACTCACCAACAAACTCGCCCGCTACTACCGCTCCCAGCAAAAAAAAGTCGGCATCATCGCAGTGGATCCCACGAGTCCATTCACTGGCGGTGCGCTGCTCGGTGATCGCGTTCGTATGAGCGATGTCGAGCTCGACGACGGGGTCTTCATCAGGTCGATGGCGTCGCGCGGGAGCCTTGGCGGACTCAGCCGGAAGGCGAAGGAAGCGGCGGATGTCCTTGACGCGGCAGGATATGATATCGTGATGATGGAGACAGTCGGCGTCGGACAGTCGGAACTTGATATTGCCGGTGCCGCAGATACGACAATCGTTGTTCTCGTGCCGGAATCAGGGGATGGCATCCAGGCGATGAAGGCGGGGCTTATGGAAATAGCCGACTTCTTTGTGCTCAATAAGGCCGACAGGCCCGGGGCCGACCAGGCCGTGATGTCGCTCAAGATGATTCTCGGCTTTCGTTCGCATACTGCAGAGAGCTGGATGCCGGATGTTGTGAAGACCCAGGCGAGCGAGGCAAAAGGAATTGAGGAGGTCGCTGCGCTCGTCGAAAGGCATCACGTATTTCTGGAATCCTCCGGAGCGCTCGGACGAAAAAGAAAGGAGCGCCTGGAACACCGGATCCGCGAAATCGTCGAATTCCAGCTTCACAGGGATTTTTGGAGTGAGGCCCGATCGATGGAGCTGAAGGAGA
>DATJQB010000361.1:0-32198 GCA_035506075.1 Bacteroidota bacterium
TCGAACGGTCTCTGCAGCCTGAGACCGAACGAAGACCGGCTCACCTATTCCGTGCTCATGACGGTTTCACCGAAGGGAATTGTGAAGGAGTATGATATTCAGGAAACCGTCATCAGGAGCAAGCGGAGATTTTCGTACGAAGAAGTAGAGTCGATCCTCGATGTTCCGGCGGAGAGTATGGCCGCCAGCAGCCCCGAGGCGAAGATCGCCGCGACGCTGCGTGCCATGTATGCTCTCAGCGATGTGCTTACAAAGAAGCGGTTGAAGGAAGGGAGCATCGATTTCGAGACATCGGAGGCGAAATTCCGTTTTGACGAGGATGGGAAGCCTGCGGAGATTCAAAGGAAGCTGCGCCTGCGGAGTCACCGTCTCGTGGAAGAATTCATGCTGCTTGCGAATCAGGTGGTCGCGCGGCATGTCGGCCTGACAAAGAAAGAAGATCATCGCAAGCCGTTTCTTTACAGGGTCCATGACGCTCCCGATCCGGACAGGATCCGGGAGCTCGCGTCGTTTGTCGAGCAGTTTGGTTTCAAGCTTCGTGTCGATGCGGGAGTTCATTCGAAGGATCTCCAGAAACTGCTCGATCAGGTCGCAGGCACGGAGGTCGAAAATGTGATCAACGAGGTCGCTCTTCGTTCGATGGCGAAGGCGGTTTATTCAGAGCAAAACATCGGACACTTTGGGCTTGGATTTCAGTACTATTCGCACTTCACGTCTCCGATTCGCCGATATCCGGACATTGTCGTGCACCGTTTGCTCAAGGAATATGCCAGGATGGCGACGGCGGAGCGACGTGATGAAATCGGACGCAGGCTGCCATTTGTCGCGAAACAATCTTCTGCAATGGAACGCGTCGCGATGGAGGCAGAGCGCGCCGCGGTCAAGGTCATGCAGGTTGAATTCATGAAGCGGCACGTCGGCGATGAGTTCCATGGCGTCATCTCCGGTGTGATGCGGTTTGGTATCTTCGTCGAAATTACCGATCTGCTTGTCGAGGGGCTTGTCCATGTGCGGGACCTCGACGACGACTACTACGAATATGATGAGAAGAAATATTCGCTTGTCGGCAACCGGACGGGGAAGCGCTACCGTTTGGGAGACAAGGTCCACGTGCGGGTGCTGCGGGTCAATCCGGAAGAACGGGAAATTGACTTTGCCATTGTTGCTCCGGATGACGGCCAGGGCTCTGCCCCCCGCCGACGGCGCCGATGATGCTGGAACCGATCGAACAGCGGAAATTGTTCAATGAATATAGGCAAATTGAGTTTCGGAGCGTTTTTGCCTACAATGTCAACAATCTGATTCATTTTCCAATGCAGTGGGAGTAGATATGAAAAGGATAGCGTTCATCGGCATCCTGTTGCTTGCAGTATCGAGCCTGGCGTTGAGTCAGAACTCCGTGTACGGGAAGAACAAGGTCCAGTATAAGGATTTTCAGTGGGAGTACATTCAGACAAACCACTTCGACATCTACTACTCCCAGAATGGCTATGAGCTCGCGGAGTTTACCGCCGACGCCGCAGAGGATGCGTATGAGTCGATTCGAAAACTTTTCCGCTACGATATCAACAATCGTATTCCCATTGTCGTGTACAATTCACATAACGAGTTTCAGCAGACGAACGTTGTCGACGAGTATCTTGAGGAAGGGGTCGGCGGTGTGACCGAGCTCTTCAAGAATCGGGTAGTCGTTCCGTTCGAAGGCAACTACAGCCAATTCCGGCACGTGATACACCATGAGTTGGTGCACGCGGTGCTGAATGACATGTTCTACGGCGGCTCGATCCAGTCCATCATCGCAAGCCGCTCTCCGTTTACGCTCCCCCTGTGGATGAACGAAGGAATCGCCGAGTATGCGTCGATGAAGTGGGAAACAAACTCCGACATGTTCATCCGTGACGCTACCATCCAGAACTACCTGCCTCCCATCGATTACCTTGGGGGCTATTTTGCCTATCGCGGCGGTCAGTCGGTGTGGTACTATATAGCGAACAAGTACGGTGAGCAGAAAATCAGCGAGATCATGAACCGGATGCGCAGCACGCGTAGCGTCGAACAGGGACTCAAAAGCACGATCGGGCTGACGTTGAAGGAACTTTCGGAGCGGTGGCAGAAGGAGCAGAAAGTTATTTACTGGCCTGACATAGCAAAACGGGAGGAGCCGGCAGATTTTGCCCGGCGTCTTACAGACCACACAAAAGACGGGAACTTCTACAACACGAGTCCCGCGATTTCCCCGCAAGGGGACAAGATCGCGTTCATCTCCGACAGGAACGACTATTTCGATGTCTATCTGATGTCTGCCATCGACGGCCAGATTTTGGACAAGGTTGTCAGCGGGCAGAGGACGAACGATTTTGAGGAACTGCATCTGCTGACCCCCGGTATCGCCTGGTCGCCTGACGGAAAAAAGATAGCCTTTGGAGTCAAGGCCGGCGCCTCTGACGCGATTGCACTCGTCGATGTCAATTCAGGAACCATGGAGAAGCTGGAGTTGGGCCTCGATGGCGTTTTCTCGGTGACGTGGTCTCCTGATGGGAAGATGCTCGCATTTGAAGGCATGAAGGGGGCATCCTCGGATATCTACGTGTACGAATTCGAAACGAAGAAAGTCACGAACGTCACCGATGACGTATTCACCGACCTCGACCCTTCGTTTTCTCCCGACAGCAAGACCATCTATTTTTCGTCGGACCGAAGAGACTTCACTTCCCGCGGAAAGATTGTGCCGGGATTGAAAATGTCGCAGATCGATTTCAGTCAGCTCGACATCTACTCCATCGATGTCCAGACGCGGGCGATGAAGCGGATCACCGATTTCCCGAACTCTAACGAGACATCACCGGTCATTTCCCCCGATGGGAAGAAAATGATCTACATTTCGGACCGGAACGGCATCAACAACGTGTACGAGCGCATCCTTGCAACCGGCGTCGACAGGCCAATCACGAATTCGCTCTCCGGCATTTACCAGCTGACGCTCTCGCGGGACGGCTCCAAGCTCGTCTTTGCCTCGCTCCATCAGGCCGGCTTCGATGTGTTCCTGATGCGCTCACCGCTCGAACGCAGGCTGAGCGTCACAGAACTCGAGCCGACGGAATTCATCAAGAGGAAGCTTGAACTTCCAAGGACCGAGAAGCCTCACGAGATCTTTACTGCCGCGACAGCCAAAGATACCGTCGCGATCCGCGACAATATCCTCATCGTGCAGGACACGATCACCGAGCCGCCGAAATACCAGGCAAACAGCAAAGCCGATCTGAAAAGTTACGTGTTTTCACCGGAGTCGATGCGCGATACGATCGTCAATGTAAAACCGACGCCGCGGTTCGACATATCAAACAACAGGGACGCAGAGGGAAACTATGTCCCGCGGAAATACAAACTGAACTTCACCCCGGACCTGGTCTACGGGACGGCTGGCTACAGCACGTTCTACGGAATTGAAGGGGAGACCATCTTCGCGTTCAGCGATATGCTCGGTGATCACCAGATCGTTCTTCAAACGAACCTGCTCCTCGATCTGAAGAACAGCGACTACGGATTGACCTATCTCTACCTGCCGAACCGAATTGATTACGGTTTCCAGGGCCTGCACACGGCCCGGTTCCTCTATCTCAACGACCAGTACGGGAATGTGTTTCTCTACCGGTTCCGGTCCTGGGCGATCGGAGGAGTGGCGTCGTACCCGATCGATCGGTTCAATCGGCTGGACCTTTCCGTGGATTGGCTCAATCTTTCAAGGGATAATCTCGACGATCCGACAGAACCGTCTCAGGTTCGCTCGTTCATCATGCCGTCGATCTCATACGTGAACGACAACTCCCTGTGGCAGGGAGGATGGTTCGCCCCGAACAACGGATCACGGTTCAACGCAACGCTCTACGGGAGCGCGAAGATCAGCAACGAAGCATTGGACGTACAAACGCTGACGTTCGATTACAGGAGCTACAACAAGATCGCCAAGGAACTGATCTTTGTGTACCGCGTTGCAGGAGGAGCGAGCTACGGGAAGGACCGCCAGCAGTTCTTCATTGGCGGCACGGACGGCTGGATCAATCGCCGGTTCGATCAGGGGGGACAAGTCCCGATCGTGAACGTGGAGGATTACGCGTTCCTCACGCCGGTTCTGCCGGTGCGCGGCTATGACTACAACGCGCTGAACGGGACGCGGTTTGGCGTTGCAAATCTCGAGCTGAGATTCCCTCTTGTTCGCTACCTTATCCTCGGCGCCCTGCCGGTCGGATTCCAGAACATGCTGGGGGCTGCATTCATCGATGTCGGATCAGCGTGGAGCAATACCAGGGAATGGCGGGCGTTCCAGCCAAATCCGGACGGCGGCACGGAGCATAAGGACCTGCTTGTCGGGACAGGATTCGGAGCGCGGTTCTTCTTCTTCGGTTTCCCGCTGAGGATCGACATGGCGTGGAACTTCAACGGATCAGGGTTCTCTCAACCTATTTGGTACTTCTCGCTGGGCCCTGAATTCTAAAGCACTTCCGCATCTCCAGAAAGAAAAAGTCCCGCTGTTGAGGCGGGACTTTTGTTTGTACTCATCAATTGCTGCTTCACGGGTTCAGGTCATTCCTTCTACTCCGCTCCCTTGAGTTTGATCGGCTGGGTTCCGGGGACGATGTTCCTCTTGAGGAAAAGACGCTGACCGTCAGCATGCGAGACGAAGAAACCAAAACCGGTTGCCAGCGTTCCGATGGGTGTATACCAGGAAGCGTAGATTGCCCGCTTCAACGGGTAGTACGATCTGTATACATTCGCAGGATGAGGGGAGAAGAACTTGCCGAATGCTTCCGGTATGACGCGAAATGTAGTGTCGGCGTTATGTCGCGTTTCAGCAACCTCCAGCACCTTCACCGCGGCATGAGCCGAATCGACCCAGGTGATCCCCGCCAGGCTCAATGCGAGCGGCTGTGCGGCTGTTGCCTGGAGAGCTTCAAGGCTCGAGCCCGCGTGTCTGAAGTCTGCGCGCATTGGCTTGCCGCCAAGGACGTACGAAGTCAGGTAGGAAGTAATATCCGAGGAATCCTGCAGAACAACCGAGACAGGGCCCTTCATCCCGTTGGCTTTCGACAGCTGTTCCCAACGAGAGAGTTCGCCTGTCAACACCTTCGCGAGTTCATCTGTTGTAATGCCCTCTACCCGGTTCTTCTCATGCACGACAACCGCAACGGCATCGTAGGCGACGAGGACTTCGCTGAGATCGAATCCATCCTTCTGCGGGAGTTGCTGGCGTTCCATGGCTGAGAGCGCGCGCGTAGAAAAGACAAAACGAATGGAATCGCGTCCCAGCCGGCCCAGCGCCTGATCGGTCGTCACAATCTGATAGTCAATGTTCGCCCCTTCGTTTGAGAATTGATTGAGAAACTGCTTGACCTCATCCAGGGCAGGGGGAACGGTTGATTCGGCAATGAGGATGTGGAGATGTCCCCGTGTGCTCGTCTCGCTCTTCTCGCGGACACAGCCTCCAAGAAGCACGAGCGCTGCGAAGACGACAACAAGAGTGGTTCTCATGGTACTGCGCTCCTCTCAGGAAGTTGAGTTCTTCCGCTCCGGTTCGGAGACACCCTGGAGAAGGATCAGGCCGGCGAGGAAGAACAGGCTTATGAACAGGACGGCGATGCGTTGGTTCGTTACATGCGCAATGGCCCCATAAATCGACGGTCCCACAACAGCTGAAGCCTTTCCACAGAGGCCGTCGTAGAAGCCGAAGAATTCCGCCTCGTGCTCTTTCGGAGTCAGAAGTGCCATCAGGCTTCTGCTTGCGGACTGCGATGATCCGATGGCTGCGCCGGCCCCAAGTGCGACGATGTAGAATGCCCCAATCGTCGTCACAAAATATGCTCCGATTGTGATGGACAGCCAGATCACGAGCGTAAGCGAAATGGTCTTTTTCGGACCGATTTTGTCAGTCAGGAAACCGAACAGGAACGAACCTATGACAGCGCTTGTCTGCACGATTGCGAAGAACGTGATTGTCTCTTTGTCGCTCATGTGCAGCATGTCTTTGGCAAAGATCGCAGCAAACGCGATTATGGTAAGGATCGCGTCGTTGTAGATGAAGAACGCGATGAGGAACCGCGCGATGGAAGGATATCGGCGCTCCACGAACAGGGCTCGGAATGTCTGGGCGGATTGCCGGAACCCGCTCCGAATCATGCCGCGGGGTCTCCCCAGGTCCCGCGCCTGCTCGGGGACCCAGATAAACATCGGCAGTGAGAAGACAAGGAAAAAAACTGCTGCCGTGACAAACGAAAGGCGAACATAATAGAAATATTCCGGATCGAGAGAATCCGGAAGCATGAATCCCACGATGAACAGAATTGCGAGCGCGCCAAGGTATCCCATGGCGAACCCATATCCGGAGACCCTGCCGAACGAGCGCCTCGAAGTGATGCCGGGCAAAAAAGCGTCATAAAAGACAATCCCGCCTTCAAATCCCACATTCGCAATGACAAACAGTGTCATCCCGAGCAGTATCATCCCTGGCCTGACGAAAAACATCAGCGCCGTACTGACAACGCTGGCGAGCGTGAAGAGGAGGAGGAAGAGCTTTTTGTTGCGGGAGTAATCCGCTGCCGCGCCGAGCGGCGGTGCAATGGCGGCCGCGAGAACCATCGAAAGGCTGACAGTCAGGCCCCAGAGAAACTCATTGCCGCCGGCCACCTGTGTGGTGAAATAGGTCGAGTAGATGACCGTGACGATAATGACGGAGTAGGCGGTGTTTGCAAAGTCGAAGAGGGTCCACGCGAAAATCCTGCCGCGTGAAAGGAAAAACTGGGATGATTCGTTTTCTGGGAGGGTGGAAATGGCCATCCTGTCCTTCTACGCCGACGGGTTTTTCTTTGTGGTTGTTTCGAGGAGGCCGCGCCCGGTCTTCCTTATCCGGCCTGATTTCTTCAGATCGTCCAGGATTGAATCCAGGACACCGTTGACGAACTTGTCGCTTTTTTCGGTGCTGTAGCGGCGGGCGATCTCGATCGCCTCGTTAATCGAGACCTTCGGAGGAATATCTTCGAAGTACAGCAGCTCGCAGATGCCGATGCGAAGGATGATCTTGTCGATCACCGCAAGGCGGCTGAATTCCCAATTTGCCACCCGGCTTTTAATCAAGGTGTCAATCTCTTCCCGTGTCTCGATGACTCTCAGGAACAGGCTTTTGGCGAGTTCGAAGACCTCGGGCTCTTTCTTCGGACCACCCACGATGGTCTCAAGGATAAGCTCGGTCGATTCATGAGAGAGCTCGTACGCATACAATCCCTGCAGAACTTTCTCGCGTATCTGTCGGCGGCGGGTGGACATAGGCTACTCGATTCAAAAAGCAATGCGTCGTTGAACTCGTGGTATAGGGTAACGCTTACTGTTTCAATTTCTTCGCTTGCGTGGCCGCACCCTCGAGGAGAAGTGAAATCCGGAGTGCCGACGATGAGGGAAGCGTGTCAACGAGCACCGGCGTGCGATAGACATTTTTGATGTTCTCTTCCGTCAGGACTGCGCGCGGCTCCCCGAGTGCAAACAACGATGACCCGGACTCATCCGGATGTCCGAGGAGAAGCGTGCGCTTGCTGAATGCCGCAGCAAGGTTGAGATCGTGAGAGACGGAAACGATCGTCAAATGACGACGTTGGTTTTGTTCGCGGAGGATCTCGAATATTTCAACCTGGTGATTGATATCCAGGTGGGCATTCGGCTCGTCAAGAAGCAGGATCTCCGGTTGCTGGCTGAGAGCGCGGGCGATCAGCACCCGTTGTCGCTCGCCCCCCGAGATTGCCGTGATAAGCTTGTCCGCAAGATGATCGATGTCTGTCAGGCGCATCATCTCATGGGCGACCTCGAGGTCGTGCCGGTTCTCGAATCCTATCCGGCGTATGTGCGGTGACCGGCCCATCAATACGACTTCCAGGACGGTGTACGGGAAAACCCAGAGAGTATCCTGGGGAACGTACGCAATGAGGCGCGCGAGCTCCTGACGGCCAAACGAGGCGAGCGGCTTGCCCTTCAAAGTGATGATGCCCTGCTTCGGAAGGAGAATCCTGTCAAGCAAACGGAGCAGTGTCGATTTACCCGATCCATTGGGACCGAGCAAGCTCAGGAAATCGCCGGCGGGGACGTCAAACGTGATGTCGCGGAGAACCGGAACACCGGGGTACTCAAAGTGGAGGTTCTCAACTGACAGATTCATAGAAGGAACAATCTGCTCGAAAAAGTGCGACAACTCGTTTTATTCGTGCAAGAGAAAATAGACAAAAAATGAGTGGCAGGCAAGGCGTTGCAGGAGAATACTCCCCGCATGCTTGACACGCAATCGATGAGCGCGTATATTAGGTCAGTTCTTTTCCATGCACAACGCTGTATGTTCCGTTAGGGGTGCATCCCGAATTGAATCATCGTTCGGGACGCTGAGAGCAGACCCTCCGAACCTGAACTGGGTAATACCAGCGAAGGAAAACGGGAAGCAGTTTATTTTCTTCTACGGCCGTTTTCCATCGAAGCTCTCTGATGGAGGATGGCCTTTTCTTTTGTGCGGAGGTCAAGATGAGGATCTGGATGATTGCGATTTCCCTTGCAGCGGTGCTCAGCATCGCAGCGAGCCAGGACAATGGATCTGTTGAAGGGACCGTGCGTGACGCCGAAACGCTCAAGCCGCTTGAGGCAGCAAACATTCACATTCAAGGAACAACATTCGGGACGAATGCAGAGAAGAGCGGATCTTTCAAAATCAGTCACGTTCCGGCGGGCACCTATGTCATCAGGGTGAGCTTTATCGGCTATGCGCCCCAGTCGCGCGAGGTAAAGATTCGCTCCGGGGAAACGGAGACACTGGATATTCAGCTCGAGCAAACCATCCTTCCTGGACAAACCATCGTTGTGTCTGCAACCCGTGCACACGAGAGGACAAGTCCGGTGGCGTTTGCCACGCTCGCTGCGCGGGACCTGACGGACCGTTACTCAACGCAGGATATTCCGGTGCTTCTCTCCGAGTTGCCATCAACAACATTCTATTCCGAAAGCGGCAACGGGATCGGATACAACTATCTCACCATCCGCGGGTTTGATCAGCGCCGGATCTCGGTCATGGTCAACGGCATTCCACAAAACGATCCGGAAGACCATGATGTTTATTGGCTGGACTTCCCCGATCTTGCGGCAAACCTGCAGGATATCCAGGTGCAGCGGGGAGCCGGAAGCGCGTTCTACGGACCTCCAGCAATAGGCGGCTCCGTCAATTTGATCACGTCGAACTACTCGAAGGATCCCGGGATTGATGTTTATTCCGGCTATGGGTCCTACGATACCCGGAAATATTCCGTCGCGGTCAACTCCGGCCTCGTCGGCGGGAAATATCAGTTGTACGGACGTTTGTCGAGAATCCTGAGCGATGGCTACCGGATGAACTCGTGGACCGACTTTTCTAGCTACTTTCTCGGGGCAACGAGATATGACGAGACGATGACGACGCAGCTCAACTTTTACGGCGGGCCTGTTGCCGATCACCTCGCGTACTACGGCATTGCCCGCGATGACGCCTATTCATCAGATCCGGATCGCCGGAGACAGAACCCGATCCAGCGACCGGAGGAGATTGAGAATTTTTCACAACCACACTATGAGCTCCTCCACGAGTGGCGCATTTCCGACAACATGACGCTGAACAATGCGCTTTTCCTCGTGACTGGTGATGGGTTTTTCGATTATGACGGTTCGTGGGCTCCGTATTCGTACTACCGCATCACGAGAGAAAACGGGTTTGCTGTGAACGGAGACCCTGACACGCTCTACATCCCAAATGCGCTCATCCGTGCGTGGGTGGGAAACAAACAATATGGCTGGCTGCCGCGCATGAGCATACGGCATGCAGGCGGCGAGTTCACGTTCGGCGCCGAAGTCCGGCTCCATCGCTCCGTTCATTGGGGTGCCCTGCGATGGGGCGAGAGCCTTCCCGCCGGTGTCACACCCGAATATCATTACTATGACTACAAGGCGGCGAAAGACATTTTCTCCCTTTATGCTCATGAGCTCTATTCCCTGCGTCCGGATCTCACACTCCAGCTTGACCTCCAGTACGCGTTCAACCGCTACAGGCTGCATGACGAAAAATATCTGAATACAGATTTCACAGTCCCGTACAATTTTGTGAATCCGAGGATCGGACTGAACTACAACGTCACGGAGAACATCAATCTCTACACACAGATCTCCCGTACTTCACGCGAACCCCGGCTCACGAATCTCTATGATGCTGCTGAAGCCAGCACGCCTGCATCGTGGGGTCCGGTAACGCCGCAGTTCAAAACGCTGGCGAACGGGACGTACGATTTTTCCAATCCGCTCGTGAAACCCGAAGCGCTCGTCGATCTTGAACTCGGCGGAGGCTACACATCCGAACGACTCCATCTCACTGCAAGTCTGTTCTACATGAGCTTTCATGACGAGATCATCAAGCAAGGGCAGCTTGACCGGTTTGGAATCCCCGTGACGGGAAATGCCGACCGGACGTTGCATCAGGGAATTGAGTTTACTGGTACCGCAAAAGTCATGGAGGGGCTTGAGCTCCAGGCAAACGCGACGTGGAGCAGGAACAGGCTGGAGCACTACACGGTGTACGACGGAACATCGCAGCGTTCCCTGGATGGCAACAACATCGCCGGGTTTCCGGACGTTCTTGCGAATGCCCGGGCGACGTATCGCAGTGGAGGATGCACCGCCTCCTTCGCAGTGCAGCATGTCGGAGAGTTCTACTCTGACAACTATCAGAATTCCGGGACAGGGAAGACAGATCCTGCCAGCACCGTCAGTGCGTACACGGTGGCGCAAGCGTCCGTTTCATATCGCGTTCCCCTGATGCCGCTGGCCCGGTTTGTGGAATTCCAGGTGCAGGTGAACAATGTCTTCAACAAGATCTATGCGGCCAATGCAGAAGGAGATGAATTCTACCCTGCAGCCGAACGTAACTTCTTTGCCTCTCTGAAGTTTGATTTGTAATATGGTCTGGCGGTCAACTGGTCCGCACCGCAACGACAACGTATGGCACGAAAAGCACTGATCATTGTCAATGGCGAGCCTCCGAAGAAACAGCGCCTGCTCGCGCTTGCGCGTGAGTCCCGCATGATCATCTGCGCAGACGGTGGTGCAAACGTCGCGCTCAAGACCGGAATCATGCCACATGCGATTGTCGGAGACCTGGACTCGATTCACGCCGAAGCGCTCGTGAAGTTCCACAAGGTGCCCACACATGAAGACCGGAACGATGAAACCACCGACCTTGAAAAGGCCGTGTTGTGGGCCATCGGTGCGAAGTACGATCACCTCACTGTTGTCGGAGCAACAGGCAGGCGTATCGATCACTCAGCAGGCAATCTCTCGGTTCCGGCAAAGTATTATCCCGATGCGATCATCCGATTTGTTGATGATTTCGGAGAGATTTCCTACGTCGGCAGGGAATTGTCATTCGAAGGCAGAAAAGGGGAGGTCGTGTCGCTCATTCCTCTCAGCCGATGCGATGGAATCGTGACGGAAGGGCTTCAGTACAGCCTCAACGGGGAATCCCTCGAGCTCGGCGTTCGTGAAGGAACCAGCAACGTTGTCATCAGCTCGCCCGTGCTCATCAAAGTACGGAAAGGGAATCTCCTCCTCTTCAGACTCTTCGACTGATATCAACGTGCCGATGGTCCATTTCAGCCTTGTCGACTCCTTCCTCATCATCCTCTACTTCGCGTCAGTGGTCTACGTCGGGTTCAGGGCAGTCCGGCGCGGGAGAAACGAGACAGAGGACTTCCTCCTCGCGGGCCGGACGCTGACTCTCCCCATGTTTGTTGCGACGCTTGTATCAACATGGTACGGCGGCATTCTCGGCGTCGGAGAATTCTCATACAAGTACGGGATCTCGAACTGGGTTGTCTTTGGTGTCCCGTACTATATTTTCGCACTCATCTTCGCCCTTCTGCTGGCGAAACGGATCCGGGCGACGAACCACCTTACGATTCCCGACAAGCTTGAAGCCGCGTACGACAGACGCACCGCGCTGCTCGGTGGCGCGTTGACGTTTGTGTTGATCACACCCGCGGCGTACGTCCTGATGGTCGGCATTCTCATCCAGCTCATCTTCGGCATCAACCTGGCAGCGAGTGTCGTGCTGACGACTGTGCTGACGATCTGTTATCTCTATTGGGGAGGATTTCGATCAGATGTGTGGGCGAACTCGCTCGAGTTCGTCCTGATGTTCCTCGGCTTTGCCATGATTCTCCCGTTTTCGTATTTGAAATTTGGAGGATGGGATTACATCACGGCAAACGTTCCGCCGCTCCATCTTGCGTGGCACGGTGGAAACAGCTGGCAGTTCATCGCTGTCTGGTTCTTCATCGCGCTCTGGACACTTGTGGACCCGGCGTTCCATCAACGCTGCTATGCCGCAAAGGATGGCAGGACAGCCCAACGGGGAATACTTCTTTCAATACCGTTCTGGATTTTTTTCGATTTCATGACAAGTATGGCGGGGCTGTATGCGCGTGCCGCTTTGCCCGATCTCCCCAACCCCGCATTTTCGTATCCTCTGCTCGCTGAAGTTGCGCTTCCGCCGATAGCAAAGGCGCTGTTCTACATTGGAATGCTTGCGACGATCATGTCGACGCTCAGCAGCCTGATGTTTATTTCCGCTTCTACGATCGGACGCGACATGGTTGGACGCGCTCATCACGCAGGAGACGACAAGGGCCGTGAAGCGATGATCCATCGATGGACGAAAATCGGCCTGGTCCTCTCGGCAATCTTCTCCATTGCGCTGGCCTTGAGTGTCCCGTCGGTCGTAAAGATCTGGTACGCGATCGGGACGGCGATTGTGCCGGGGCTCCTTGTTCCACTGATGGCCAGCTACTTTGAGCCACTGAACATTCCGCCACGATTTGGATTCTGGGCGATGCTCGCTGGCTGGCTGCTTTCGACGATCTGGCTGGTTTCAGGCCAGCTCAGCATGGTCGATGGGAATCCCATGTACTGGTTCGGAATCGAACCGATGTATCCGGGTCTGATTGCCTCGGTTGCGATATGGTCTGCGGGAAAGTTTTCAGGAAGAAAGGACGAGGGGGTAACAAGAGGAGAGCAGACGCCATTGAAGTGACGGGAACTATGAGGTTCCCCCATGGAGGTTCCTCAAGTTCTCGTCACCACAAATCCCGCTTACCGGCGGAGCAGTTTGAACGCTTGTGACCACTGATTGGTCCGGAATCCGTAGGAAATCCAAACCATCGCCAGCGGTTCGATGTACCGGCATCCTTCGATGCCGCCGAGATCAATCGTCGACCATCCGAACGCCGTCAGAATCTCTGTCACCTTCTTCTTTGCCCCGTCGTTGTTTCCACAGATGAACATGTCCGGCGGACCCCCCGGAAATTTCGGATTGACCATATCCGCGTTGCCGACTATATTGAACGCCTTCACAACATGGCTCTCCGGCAGCCAGTGCTGGATCTGCTCTCCTGCCGAATCGGTGTGACCGACTGCGAGTCTTGGCGGAGGTCCGCTGGAGAAATCGAGCGGATTCGTGACATCTATGAGAACCTTGCCCGCAAAGTTCTTCTTGTCCGAGAGGTTGATCGCGTTTTGTGTGCCCGCCCACGGAGTGGACAGAACCAGCAGCTCGCCGAACGAAGCGGCGTCCGCATAACTTCCTGCCGATGCATTTGAGCCGGTTTTGGTGATCCATGATTGGATCTTGTCCTGCCCCGGATCTCGTGATCCGAGTTTGACCTTGTGCCCAAGGTCTGCGAAGCCCTTGCCGAGCGCCTGTCCAACAGCTCCTGATCCCAGGATTCCCACGTTCATGTGTGCCCCCTTCGATATGTGATGAAGTAGAAACTCAAATCAAACCTCCTATGAGAACGCATGTTCGATGCGAAAAGTTCGCACCAAAATAAAAAGCCGCGCACCTTGTCGATGCGCGGCTTCTCAATCGAACGTGGACCGTCTACTTCGTGTCGAGGATCAACGGGAGTCCGTCTTTTCCTGCACCGATGACGACAACCTTTGCATTGGTCGATCCGGCGAGTTTCTCCGTGGCCTCAATGCCCTTCCACCGCAGGAGCTGCTCGCTGATGCCGCGCGCCACGATATTCTGGAAATCGGAAATACCCTGCGCCTCAATCCGTTTTCGCTCCGCCTCCTGTTTTTCTTTTGTCAGAACGAACTGCATTCGCTGACTCTCCTGCTCTGATCTGAGCTTCTCCTCGATCGATGCGCTTAAGCCTGCCGGGAGGCCGACCTTGCGGAGCGGTGTAGACTCGATCGTAATGCCGCGCGGCTCCACGAGCCGTTCAAGGTCTTTTTGGAGCTCTTGTGCAATTGCCTCGCGTTCTGATGTGTACAGCGCACGGGCGTCATAACTTGCCGTGACGCCGCGCGCGACCGAACGGAACTGCGGCTCGAGAATAATCTGGAGATAGTTCTCGCCGATCGTCTTGTACACCGCCGCGGCTTTCTCCGGGTTGAGATGATACAGGGCGCTGACTTCGAGCTGGACTGTCAGCCCTTCTTTGGAAGGAACGTCCATGACCTCTTTCATCTCTTCCGTCTTCACGCTGAACTTGACAACGCGTGCGAGCGGATTGACGACGTTGATGCCGGCCTTCAGAGTGTTGTCTGTGACAGTTCCGAAGAAATCGATGACGCCCACGCTTCCAGCTGGCACCACCGTGAACATCTGGCTCACGGCAAGGAGCAGGAATAAAACACCCGCGGCTGAGAAAATTGCGGCAGACCCGCGCGCCATTGTATTGCCCGATGCACTCCGGCTGGCGGTTCGCCAAGCCATGAATGAACCGATTGCAATCAAAATACTCAGGATAAAAATCATGATAACCTCCTCTTGTTAAGTGTATTGATTGTCGGTGCCGAGTTCATGTAAGAAAAACCTGTCCATTCCTCTTACGATTTCGGTCGTCCGGAGTTGGGGCTTCACTACCGATTCCCAGGAAGAAGAACGTCGTAAACGTTCGAATCTGAGGGCTTTTTCCGGCCGCCGCCGGTCCATTCCTTCGCGCTCGCCTCGACCGATCGGAAATCACCGATCCCGGCGCCTCCGTGATCATCCTGGCAGCCGACAAGAACCGTGTAGCGCCAGTCTGCTGTCGGCTTCCCCAGCAGTGCGAGCGGAAGAGAAAAACGGATCTCTTTTGTTTTCGTGCTGCCGAGCGGGTTCTTTTCATCGCCGGCGACAGGAATATATTCCGCCAGCACAACACCCTTCGAATCAGTGACTCTCACACCGCCGCCGACGTAGATGATGGTTTCGAAGGCATAACGCGGGTCAAGAGTGAAGTTGGAATTCATCCCGACATCGATGCTCCCGGATCCCTTCCTGCCATCCTTGTCGATGGCAATCGCGGCATAGGTCAACTGAAATCCGTACTCGGGGTGCCAGCCGGGATTTGAGAGGTCGCGGAAACGCAGCATGAAGTGCGCCATTGAATCGTCCACAGAGACAGAGAAATGGGTAATGTCGAGACTCCCCGGCTTGAGGAGCGGAGTAAGCGGATACGTGTAGGCTCCGCTTCCTTTGTCGTCTCCTTCAGGATCGCTCACATCGTAGAGAAGAGTAGCCGACGAAGCAGAAGCTTTCACTTCAGCGTTGCTCAACAATCTGTGATCCGGGCCTTTCAGCGCTTTCAGCCCCGGTTTGATGGAAGGAGATGCGAGTTCCAGATTGTTCAATTCACTCCGCGGCGAGATGCGGTGTGACATTGCGTAAGGTGCAGAAGCACCGTCGACGTGTGCTGTGATTTCTTTTGGCGACACTGAGAGCTTCAACGTCCGGTGAGGCGGCAGTGTTGATGTGACGACATACGAGCTGTCTCCGATCAATGCATCGAGACGGACGGTAATTGAATCCGGACTGTCGGGAGCTTCGAGCGTCGTTTCAACGTTCGTTGCAGCGATTGAATATGAGAGCGTGATATGAGATCTGCCAAAGGCAATCGAAGATCGGCTCTCGTGAATGGCAGAAGGGAGCCGTGGCGAGAGTGTCAGAATTCTCCGCGCAGCATCTGTGTGGATCCCAAGATAGTCCTGATAGGTGACGCGCAGGAACTCCGAGAGACTCCAAGCCTGACTAAATGTTCCTGACAGCCGGGGTTCCTGCTCACCCGGACGTGGAGCAGCATCCATGAGCTCTGAAAGTGTTCCAACGGCACCCCGATCGAGAATCTGATGCACCATGTTCTCAGTAACGACGAACGCGAGGTCCTGAGAGCCGTATGCGACCGACGCATCGATCCAGGGTCCCGCCAGCCATGTCCATACAATGCCATTGTGATATGCGGCATCCTGAACGTAGAAAGGCTCGTAGTGATGATAGGGGTGAAAGTTGGGATCGTTTTGCCAAAGGGATGCAACGCCATGCGGATAGACAAGTCGTTCAGTGATGACCTTAAGAACGCGCCCTCTCAGCAGTTCGTTGTCGATCATCTTCAATGCGAACAGTGCATTGGGGCGAAACTGGGCGTCTTTCGTTCCGTCAGCCTTGAGATGATCGGCGATTAATCCGTCGGATTCGTCGACAAAGTATTTGTTGAAATTCATCTTCACTGCCGCAGCGATCCGGGTCCAGACCTGAGCACTCTGCGGGTCTTTTGAAAGCCTCGCAAGTGCTGCGCCCGTTTCGAGCTGGCGGTGCCAGAGTGCCTGAATGTCGTTGGCCCTGTCACCCCGCGGGCTCCACGGTCCGGCCGGACCGGCGGCATCCATCCATGTTTCTGCGTCTCCGTGCTTCAGAAATCCATGTTCATCAACGCGCGTGGCGAGAGCTCCTTCAATGGAGCGTTTCACAACCGGATAGAGTTCTCTGACAAACGATGTGTCGCCGCAGTATGAGAAATAATCGCCCAATGCGATGACGAAACGAGGGGTCCCATCTGTAGTGTTATACGCGATCGATCCGACGGTCACGAGATTCGGTACGCGTCCGTAGTTCGGGCTCCTGGGGTTTTGCTCCTGCCACTCGGCGAACGAGCGAAGAATTTCTCTTGCCTCGCTGAATCTCCCGGAAACAAGCGTCGCCCCGGGGAGCGCAATGAACGAATCCCTTCCCCAGTAATTGTCAAACCACGGGAGTCCTGCAAAAATCCCTTTCTTGACTTGGTTCATCATGAGGGCATCCATGGAGAGAAGGGCCCAGTGGAACGCCTTGTCGAACCGCTCGTTGTCTGTTCGGAAAAAGGAATAATTGAGCAGATGCTCCATTCGTTGCCGGCGTTGAGCGATGAGATCAGTCAGGTCTCCGGCGATCGAATGGGAACGAGCGAGCGTTTCCTCTTCCGTGTCACCTGCGACGAAGAGAACATCTGACGTGCCGGAGGTGGTTGTCGTGATGCCGGCGGGGGAGAACCCGGAGGGGGTTTCTTGTCCATCTTGCTGAAGTTGTATCGTAGAAGTGCTTCCGCCGATCGACACACCAATCCAGACTGGGTAGTTTTCATCCGGCGTCCGGCTGAGATGCCGCTTATGGGCGAGCAGGAGCACTCCGTCCCGGAGCTTTATGACGAATTCATCGCTTCTGTCGGCATCTTTGAACAATGGGCGCACGGATAACGGACCGCTTCCGATATTCCTCAATTGAACTGCAAGACCGTCGACGGAGTCAAGCAGAGTGACGGTCTCCTGCGCTCCCGACGCATATTCACGCAGAAGCTGGTGGGGGAAGACAACCGCCCGCTTCACAGCGGATCTGCTCAGTGCTTGATCACCTGCGACGATCTCATAGTCCTCAAGCACTTCCTTTGACATGATGTTCCACCCCTGCCACGAGTTCCTGTGCAGGGCATTCGTTTCGGTGTAGAAAAATCCCGCTTGTTTGTTGGTGAACGCGGCTTCGCGGGAAATTCCCTTGACTTCAACAGAAAGTTCATCGAGCGAGATGGCTCTCGTCGGCGAAGGTTTAGAACAACCTGACATAAACGCAATCGCCAGACAGATGATGCCGAAGTGAAACACTGGATGACGCATCGGGGCTCCGTGCAATGTCGATCCAACGTACGTCTTTTTGATCTGCCTATCAAACAAGTGCAGGGGTAGAGCGTGGATGACCGATATGGAGAGAGAGACAGTTTTTCCGTATCTTTCAGGCACGAAAGGAGATTCCAATGATCCAGCTTGCCATTGATACAGCGCTCGAAGCAGGGAAGTTCCTGAAAGCGAGTGTGGGAAAAGTACTTCAGGTCGAACGAAAATTCGGACAGGAAACAAATCTCGTCACGCAAATCGACAAGAAGGCCGAGGAAATCATCATCGGGAAGATCAAGTCGAGCTATCCGGATCACGACTTCCTCGCCGAAGAGTCCGGGAGTCACAACAAGAAGTCAGAGTATCGCTGGATCATCGATCCGTTGGATGGCACGCTGAACTTCACGCACGGCGTACCGCTGTTCTCGGTTTCCATTGCAGTCGAAGTACGGGGGGAAGTGGTTGCCGGCGTTGTGTATGAGCCGAACCTTGACGAGTTGTTCACTGCTGAGAAGGGGAAGGGAGCGTTTCTCAACGGGAAGCCGATTCACGTTTCAACGGTCGATTCGATGATCGAGAGCATGATGGTCACCGGATTTCCTTACACAATCAGGGATAATCCTGAACATGCCGTTCAACATTTTATCAACATGTTGATGAAGGCGCAGGGGATCAGACGCCTCGGGTCGGCGGCGGTGGATTTGTGCTATGTGGCGTGTGGAAGGTTTGACGGGTTCTGGGAAGTTTCGCTCAACGCGTGGGACATGGCTGCCGGCGTGCTGTTGATCCAGGAGGCAGGGGGAAGGTTCACCGATTTCCACGGCAGGCCGACGTCGATCTACGACAAACAGGTGCTCGCGACCAACGGTCTGCTTCACGAGAAGATTGTGGAAGTGCTTGAAGAGGGTCTGGCCGGAAAGATCCTCACATCCAGGTTTTGACCCCTCCTTTTTCAACGTAGCTGAGAATCATCGGCTTCAAGCGGGGGGGAGCGCTTTGAATACGGAACGATGTTCCGATTCTCTCCCGCGCCGGCTCCAAGACCTCATCGACATCGGTATGGAAAACGGCCAGAACGTCCCCTTCCTTCACCGGGTCCCCGACTTTCGCGGCGAGCACAATTCCTGCCTTGGGGTCGATCATGTCTTCGATCCGTTTTCGACCGGCTCCCAGCGTAATACTCGTAAGTCCCAGTTCGAGCGAATCGATTTCACCAACGAAGCCCGTTTCACTGCTCCTGACCTCCACGCTGTACTTTGAGCGGGGGTACACATCGAGATTTTCGAGAGCCGCCGGATCGCCCCCCTGGGCTGCTGTGATTTCGAGCAGCTTCTTGTAGGCCGATCCGTTCTCGATGCTTGCGCGTGAGAGTGCGATTCCTTCAGCGACTGTGCGGGCCTTTTTCCCGAGCATCAGCATGGCGCCCGAGAGCACGTGCGTCACCTCCATGAGGTCGGCTGAACTGTCTGCGACACCGCGTTTTCCCTTGAGGCATTCGACGGTCTCAACAACTTCGAGCCAGTTGCCGATCATTGTCCCGAGCGGCTGGCTCATGTCGGTGATAAAGGCGAGCGTTTCCTTTCCAAATCCTGTCCCGATCCGCACCAACGTTTGCGCCAGCTCGAGCGATCGTTCGTACGATTGCATGAACGCTCCGCGTCCCGTCTTCACATCAAGCACAAGTGCGTCGATACCTTCTGCGAGCTTCTTGCTCATGATGCTGCTCGCAATCAGAGGGATGCACTCCACGGTGGCGGTCACGTCCCTGAGTGCATACATTTTTTTGTCGGCGGGCGCGAGCTCGCTGGTCTGGCCGATGAGAACAGCGCCGGTTTCGCGGATCACAGCCTTGTATTCGGCGAGTGAAAGGGAGGTGCGGAAACCCGGAATGGATTCAAGTTTGTCGAGAGTTCCGCCCGTGTGTCCGAGTCCGCGGCCCGAAATCATCGGCACGGGAACGCCGCAGGCGGCCACAATTGGAGCAAGGATCAGGGAAACCTTGTCTCCTACTCCGCCTGTGGAGTGTTTGTCCACTTTGATTCCTGGGATATCGCCAAGATCGATCACAACCCCGGAGTGGAGCATGAGCCGGGTCAACGTCAGAGTCTCCTCTTCGCTCATGCCGCGAAAAAAGCAGGCCATGAGAAAGGACGACATCTGGTAGTCGGGGATTGAGCCTGCGACATAGCCTGAGATCAGCCAGCGGAGTTCTTCCTCCGTCAGTGTGGCGCCGTCACGTTTTTTCTTGATGAGTTCAACAGGGGTCATTGCTTCGGTTCCGAACGTTGGAGTGCTCCGGACCTCAGCTGGTGATCCGTAAGCATGATGCCACAGATTGTTTTTCCGTCGACAATTTCGCCCCGCCCGATCATCGCAACGATTTCGTTCAACGGAACCTGCCTGACGACGAGATCCAATTCCCCCTCTTCCAGCCGCTGGCCGAGCGGAGACTTCGTGAGTTGCGTCGCCAGGTAGATATGAAGCTGCTCGCTGCAGAAGCCCGGGGTCGTGAAGATCGACGTCAGTTTTCGGATCGATCCGGCGATGTAGCCCGTTTCTTCCTCGAGCTCACGCGCCGCACACACCCGGGGGTCTTCCCCGGGATCGAGCTTGCCGGCGGGAAGTTCGAGGAGCTCCGTCTTTACAGGATAGCGATATTGGCGGACGAGGAGGACGCTGCCGTCGTCGAGGAGAGGAACAACGACTGCTCCTCCAGGGTGCTCGGCAACTTCCCGGACGCCGTGTCTGCCGGAGAGATATTCCACTTCGTCGACGATCAGGCTGAACACCTTGCCGTTGTAGCGTCGTTCGCTCTTAAGCGTCTTTATGTGGTTCATTCGGCTGATTGGTGAGCTGGACAACGCGGTACGGTACAGCCAGCCGGATCCCTTCGTCAGCGAGTGCCCTGTACATCTGCTCTCGCAGCGTTGTTTCGATGGGAAACTTCTTGCGGTAGTCGTTCGTGCGGCCGTTCAGCTGCAGATTGAGTGATGCCTCGCCGAACGACACGAGATACGTCGCTGGAGGTGGTGACTGCAGGACATCGGGGTGTTGCGTGGCGAGCGTGGTTATGATGTTCTTCACCCGGTCGACATCGGTCCCGTACGGAACGCTGACATCGACAGCAATGCGGATCTGCTCGGACGGGTACGAGTAGTTGACAATTTTCCCTTTGATCAGATCGGCGTTCGGGCTGACGATAAGATTGTTGTCGAAATCGAGGATGCGGGTGCTACGGATTCCTATTTCCTGCACGTCTCCCACTTCTCCGCTGGGCAATTTGATGCGATCGCCAACCCTGAACGGCCTGTCGGTCATGATGAGGAATCCGCCAATCATGTTGGCGATTGTTTCCTGCGCGGCGAGTGCAATGGCGAGCGATCCGACGCCGAGGGAGACTACGAGGCTGCTGACGTCCTGACCAAAATGATGAAGGATGATGATCAGGGCGATGAGGGCGATGAGGATGTTGACGATACGGTTGATGAGGGGGAACAGCGCTTCGTTGAGTCTCGACGAAGTGCGCTGCGCCTGTCGTTCCATCGTGTACTTGATGGACGAATCGGCAATCCGTATCAGCACAACGGTGACGACAAGGACGAAGCAAACGAAAATCACTCCCTGCGCGTAGCCAAGCCATTGCCTGGCGGCGATGTCGGCCTCCCGGGTGGCTCGTGTCAGTTCTTCGGAGGCGAGGTAGGATCCGGCGACGATCGCAACCCATTTGATGCGATCGACAATGATCTCGATGATGATGTCGTCGAGCTCGCTGTCTGTCTTGGCGGCGAGGCGGCGTCCGACTGTCGTGAGGAAACGCTTTGCCACCCAGCCCAGTGCCATTGCGCCGAGGAACATGACGGCAGCCATTGCGAGATGGGCCAAAAATTCAGAGCCGAGATATGATCGGAGAATTTCCAAGAGATCAGGTTTGGGTGGGGTTGCCGGCCGGAGACACCTCGGTGCACCGATCAATGAATCGGTGCACGAACCACAGGCCGCAACGATTTAGTAATTGCCGCGGCTCCCTGGTTTGATGGCGACGCCCCCCTCTTTGCACAGGGGGCATTCTTCCGGTTTGTATGTGACGACATCCATTTGAAGAACCGAAAAGTGTTTTGCATCGAACAGGATTTTACCGTTACTCCGGTCCACGATATAGCCGACCCCCGCGAGGCGCGCATCAGCCTTCTTGACGAGGTCGACGATCTCGAACACGGATCCTCCCGTTGTCACGACGTCTTCGACAACCAACACGCGCTCACCGGGCCGAATTTCAAATCCACGCCGCAGCTGCATGGTGCCGTCGGTACGCTCGGCGAAGATTGTCCGTACGCGCAACATCCTGCCGACTTCGGTGCCGACAACGACGCCGCCGATTGCCGGTGATATTACAAGCTCGACATCGGCGTATTCGAAATGCTTCGCGATCTCGCCGCAGAGCAAATGAAGGTACTTCGGATACTGGAGAACCCGGGCGCACTGAAAATACTGCGGACTGTGAAGGCCGGACGTGAGCTGAAAATGCCCTTCCAGGAGGGCTTTCGTCTCGCGAAAGACGTCAAGGACCTGTTCTTTTGGGAGTTTCACGGTGCGTGTGTGGTTTTCGTGAATGGGAATTTGGTCGACAACGTAGAAGATAGCAAGAACTCGACTGAGGTGCAACGAGAAGTAAGGGGTCGTCGGATTGCCGCAGGTCAGGTCTCGAGATTCTCAAGCGCGTCCTGCATTTCGCTCCGTGCATGCTCATCCCCCTGTTCAGCGGCAATCTGCATGCCGCGCTTGAACATGGATGCGGCGTCGGATGTCCGTCCGAGTTTTTCGTACAGGTAGCCGAGCTGCTGGTATACCGGCACGTACGACGGATCGCGGTGGAGGAGGTCTTCGAACAATGACAACGCCTGTGTGGAATCAGCGGCGCCGGCGTATTCAAGTGCCAGGGCGTAGCGTGTGAAGCTGTCGTTCGGATCCTGCTCGAGCATCGAACGGAGCTTTTGGATTCTCTCGTCGTTCATAAGGAGTCGATTGCCCGAGCGAGTTTGAAATCCAGCTCTGTCAGTCCGCCCGCACTGTGCGTTGAAAGCGTGAGCATCACCTTGTTCCAACGGATATCGATGTCGGGGTGATGGTTCTGCTTCTCTGCGAGGAGAGCGACCGAGTTCACGAACCCCATCGCGTGCACAAAATCGCTCAGTTCGATTGTCTTCCGGATCTCTCCTCCGGATGCCGTCCAGCCCCGGAGCTGCTTCACCTGTTCGGCGACCTGATCGCTGGTCAACTGTTGTTGTGGCATAAAGTGATTCCTCTCCTCTCAATCCATGAAGTACTCAGGCGACGAGGGCCTTGTTCCGCATCCTCTTAGAGACTGAAATTCTTAACGCTGCCGATCACGAGGCCCGTAAACGTGGAGGATTCCCTTGTTCCGGGTATGATCCCCGTGGTCCAGAAGAAAACGCCAATTCCTACAGCAAGAAGGACGAACACCAATGCTGTTATTAACAACCAGAACATGAGGGAATAAAGTTTCCGAAGGTCTGTCAGGGCGGTCATGAGGTTGGGAATGTCCCGCCCTTTGGTGTTGACGATGAGTCTGAATGAGTGAGCGGCGTGAATTGTCCAGATTCCGATAAGGAGTTGAGGGATCAGGAGGATGAAATAGAGGACGCCGATAAACGGTGAGAAGAAGAGGAACGTGAGTCCCGCCATTCCGACCAGGCAGCTTGCAAGGACATAGAATACGCCGACAATGCGCATTTTCCCGGAAAGCGCGCGTATGATGTCGAGGTGGGGAGGCGAGAATTCGTACGGCATCTGAAGCCTGGGGGGCTCCGTCGAGGGAGGCAGCTCTGCAGGCGAATCGGGCAACTGAGGTTCGGGTTCGGAGGGTTGTGACATGCCCGGGCTTTCTTGTTCTGTGGATTCCGACAATGGGAAAAGGCTCAGTGTTCAGCGCACAATCCGAAGGAGAGACCAGGCCTCAGAGCGCCATCGGTGACCTGTGGGAGAGCTTTTCGTATTCGCTGCGCAGGATGATGTGTTTGGTATCGATCGCCCGGTCAATCGCGAGCACGCCATCAAGGTGATCAATTTCGTGCTGAAGAAGCTCCGAAAGCGCACCGACGGCCCTGAGTCGCTTCTTCCTGCCGTTTGCATCATGGAAGACCACTTCAATGGAGTAATTTCTCTGCACGTAGGCGAGAAGATCCGGGAATGAAAAACAATCGTCCCAAAGGTGAAATTTCTTTCTGCTCCTCTTCACAATCTTCGGGTTGACGAGCGGGCCGGTGAATTCGTAGTCGATGTAGATGATTTTACGGTTCGCCCCGATCTGTGGAGCTGCAATGCCCCGTCCGAAGCCGCGCTTCGCACGAAACCCGTCGAGCGTATCGCGAAGATCGCCGATGATCGACCTCGTCTCGTCCGCATTGAACGTCCTGACGGCGAGACAGTGCTGCCGAAGAAGGGGATTGCCAAGGAGTAGTATGTCGCGCGCTGGCATATGCGGTTCCGACTATGATGGGCAATGTACTCAGAAGCCGAAGGTGAAGCAATCCGGTGCATTGGGCCGAAAACCGGGTCTTTCCTGTCCTTCAGGTTCTATGCTGCAAACCCGGCCACCCTCTGGACTTTTCCTAGCTTCTGGCCGAGGAATCGTTCTCCCACTTCTGTAAACCGATGCGGCACGTCGCTGACGTAGAACTGGAGATTCGGCTTCATCTTGCTTGTGTTTCTCATCCCCGAGTCGTCGAGCATCTTCTTCACAACCTCCGCCGTCGCTTCTCCGGAATCGATCAGGGTGACTGTTTGGTGCAGGACTCTGCTTATGACATCTTTCAGCAGGGGGTAATGCGTGCATCCGAGGATCAGTGTGTCGATCTTCTCGAGCGTGAGGGGGAAAAGATATTCCTTTGCGATGAGCTCCGTCGCCTTGTGATCGGTCCAGCCCTCTTCTGCGAGCGGCACGAACAGCGGACAGGCCCTGCTGAACGACTGGATCGACGCGTCGCTTTGACGCAGGGCATTAACGTAGGCGTTGCTGTTCACAGTTCCGATTGTGCCGATGATCCCGACCCGCTTTTTGGTCGTTGCTCTTGCAGCAGCTTCCGCACCCGGGATGATCACGCCGACCACCGGGACCTTGGCCTTCTTCTGTACGATATCAAGCGCGACGGCGGACACCGTGTTGCACGCGATCACGATCATCTTGACGTTATGCTCCAGCAGCACGTCTGTATCCTGGGCCGTGTATTCACGCACGACCTGAGATGATTTGGGACCGTACGGGACACGTGCCGTATCGCCGAAGTACACAATATTCTCGTGTGGCAGGTGATGCGTCAGTGCCCGCACGACGGTCAGACCGCCGATTCCCGAGTCAAACACGCCGATGGGTCTTGCATTGCTCATGATGGCTCCAGCTCTTCTTTATTGAGTCACCAGTTCCGATTCAGACAACTCGTTGATGACCTTCAGAATTTCCGATCTGACGTACATCCGCTGCGACTCCGCGTCCACTTTCCTGCCGGTCAAATCGAGGATGTAGAACGAGTCCACGATCCCGTCGACGCGCGTTGCAATTTTGGCGAAGGCGATGTTCAGGCCAAGCATGGACATTGTGCCGGTGATTCTGTACAGGAATCCCAGCATGTCCGGCGCATACACGTCGATGATTGTATACCGCGGGTGATTTTCGAATTCAACGTCAATCCTCACGTTGGGATTGGCGACCTTGATGCGCCGTTTCCATTTCAGCTTGTGGCGGCCAAGCAGCTCCTCGATGTCGACCACGTCGTCGAACACATGATTGAGCTCCTGATGGATCTTGTTGCATTGGGCGCTGCGGAGGGCCGACTTCGCGACGAAATCCACGACCCGGAATCGATCGATGATCACCCCGTCGTTCCGCGTAAAGATCTGGGCATCGAGGATGTTTGCGTCGTTGGCAGAAAGCACGCCGCAAAACTTGGACAGGGCGAATGGGGCATCCCGGGCAATCACAGTGACCTCGGTGTGGTCGTCGTGACTTTTGAAGATCGTGCTCACGGTTTCGTCGGCGCCGATGCGCTGGATGTGTTCGGCAATTTCCGACGCGTCGAAGGCCGCGAGGTACGCAGGCGTTTCAACCGCATCGAGATGAACGCGGGCTTCACGTTCCGGAATCGTCGATGTCAGCTCGTTCACCATATCCTGCACAGCAATCTTCCGGCGTTCGGCTTCCGCTCTCGTATATTCTTCTCCCGTCAGGTTCCGTTCGAGGATTTCTCGTGAACGCTGATACAGTTCGTGCAAGAGCATCGCTTTCCAGTCTGTCCAGACATTCTTGTTCACTGCACTGAGATCGGCATACGTGAGAAGGTAGAGCAGGTCAAGCTGTCGGGTCCCTTCGACTTTTGCTGCAAAATCAATGATTGTCTGCGGATCGCTGAGATTGCGGCGGAAGGCAATCTGTTCCATCAGGAGGTGGTTGCGGACGAGGAACAGCACGTCCTCCATCACATCGTCGTACCGGAGGCGCTTGAGAATTGTACGGGCCACATCCACACCGATGATCTCGTGATCGCCGACGCGAATTGGCTTCGCGATATCGTGGCATAACGCAGCAAGATAGAGGGTGTCCTTTCGCGGCAGGCCGCGAAAAATGCTGCCGAAAGTGGACGAGCTCGTATCAAGAGCTTCGGCATTCGAAAGAACAATCAGCGTATGCTCGTCAGCCGTGTAGAAATGATATTGATTGTGCTGAAAGAAGGCAACGAGGCCTTTCCATTCGGGGATCCAACGCTGTAGCAGGCCGAAATCATTCATTTTTTGCACAGCGTGCGCAACGCCGCGCGGTTTGTTCAGGAGTTCCCGCAGGAGCGAAGATTCGGTCGCAGAGCGAAGCGCCGAACTCCTGTCGGCCGTGCGGGTGAGAATATCCTCGAGATGATAGGAAAACGGGGCGTTGTGATCGATGGAAAGCAGAAATGCATGTAACGAGTCCTCGGTGGAAAGTTTCAGTCGTCCCCCTTTCACATCGAGTTTCTTTCCCTTCAGGATGAACGGAGGCCGCAGACGTTTTGCGGTGCCTGCCTTTTCCGCAGCCACAAACCTGTCGTGCGCCCAGCTTGTCATCCGGTGTGCGATCTGCGAGACGGCCCGGGCCGCGACGTAGTAGTCCTTCATGAACCGTTCAACGCTCGTAAGACCGGCCGAATCGCGGTACCGGAGCGCCTTGGCAACCTGTCGCTGCAGATTGAACTCGAGCGTGTCGTGCAACGCGCGGGCCTGGAGATGCATCTCGTTGCGCGTGCGGAGGAGGAAATCGAGCCCTGACCGGGCTTCCTTCAAAAATCGTGATTCAAACTGCTTTCCGAGAAAAGGTCCGCGCAGGAGGCCGGTGAGAGCTGTCTGTGTTGGGGGAGGCGAGGACGCGAGCTTCGTCAGTCCGGTTCCACGAGCAAGCCAGAGCACTGTGTGAAAATCGCGCAGACCTCCGGCGCTGTTTTTGACATTTGGTTCGAGGAGTTTGGTGGAGTGACCGTACTTGCGATGACGCAGCTCTGTAGCGACTATGAGATTCTGGACATACTGCGATGCATCGAGAGCGTGTATCTCCCGTTGGAGTCCCTTGAGAAGACGGGAGAAGACAACTTTGTTGCCGCAGATGAAACGCAATTCAAGAAGCGAATGCCAGACTTCAAAATCGTTTGTCGAGGAATCGATGCATTCCTTCACGGTTCTGAAGCTGTGACCGATGTCGAGGCCGTACTCAAGCAGAGCATGGAGAAGGTCCGCCGCAGCCGGGGAGGCTGCCGGCTTGTCGGGTTCGTCGCCGATAAGGAACATCACATCGACATCGGACGAAAAACAGAGCTCCTTCCGGCCGTACCCGCCGAGCGCGACGACTGCGATTCCGCTCTTTTCCGGGTTTCGGAGAGTCCGGAACACCGAGGCGATAAGTCCATCCAGGCGTTTCGCGAGGGCAAGAGCGATCCTGATCCCCCCCGTACCCTGGCGGTGCAGACGGACGATAGACTCGTACTGATCAGCAAGCGCTTTTTTGCCCGGAGCTGCGACGCTCATGAGTTCCGATGTCCTGATTCTAGAGTTTGTTCCCGGAATATACTCAATGCGGTGGTTGTTTCAAAGCTGCGTCGATCGGACAGGAATTCGTCCGGATCATGGAACGTCGAATTCGTTTTGTCCCTTCTTCACGTTCCACACAAACTCTTTGTCCCCTTGAATGATCCTGAGAATGAATGAACCGTCGGAATCCACGGAGACTTTGAGCTTCCCATTCTCTCGCCTGCCCGAAGCGACCAGCGAAACGACATGTCCGTTGAACCGGTAACGCTCGCATCCTAGTCGGGAGGGCGAGTCAATTCTCCATGAAAGCTCGTTGCGTTCCGCGTTTGGTTTCAGACCGATGCCGTATTCGAGGAAGTAGAGAATGGGAGCGATCCCGCTCCAACCGACAAAGTCTCGTGCGACAAGAGCGCTGTCCGCGTGGCGGCCCGGCTTTTTCTCGTCGGGTGAGTAGTTTTCCCAGATTGTCCCAGTCTCGGAAAATACGTCGGCGACGATCCTCAGATGCCTCAGAGCGATCGCTCGCGCAAGATCCGAATAACCGTATCGCTCAAGCCCCCGGATTACCATGGTAGTTGTTGGGGCCCAGACAGCTCCTCTCCAATAGCCGCCGATGGAAAGGTAGCCGGGTTCGTTTGCTGCGCAGGTCGGCACAGGGTCAAGACGGCCAAAGGTCTGTGGATTTCCCAACTCGTTCACAAGAGCTTCAACCTGATCGGGTGCCGCCACACCTGCTATCAGAGTCCAGTAGGAAGCGACTGTCTTCACCTTCGCCCGCGAACCGTCAACTGTCAGGTCGAAGTAAAACCTCCGGTCTGGATCCCACATCAGGCGATTGATCGTGTCCGCGAGTTCCATTGCTTCCCGCTCGTAACGCGACGCTTCTGCATCATGCCCGGTGAGATGGCCGATCTCAGCAAGGTTCCTCGCGAAGAGAACCATCTCCGCCGAGATGTCGATGCCGGTTCCTCCGCCATTGAGGCTGGCATTGCGCGGAGAATTGTCCATGCTTGCCCAATCGGTCATATAAAGTCCGCTTCCCTGGCGGAGGTACTTCTGGTACGCGTCATAGTAATGGACGAGCGGATTCCAGATCAGTCTGAGACGCTCAAGGTTCCCTGTGAAATGAAAGCTCTCAAGTTCAGCCCAAGCCAGAATAGGATGGTTCATTGCATCCAGTGTCAGTCTTGGATTCGGCGATGGTGCGCTTCGCCCGCGGTAGGCCACCGACCCGCGTTTCGCCGGCGGGAAAATCCATCCCCATCTGCTGAACAACGTGCTGTCCTCGGCATTGACCCAATACACGAAATCCAGACCCGTCGAGCGCTGGATCTCTCTGCAAATCTCTCCGGTTGGATGCTGCTTGATGTAGAAATTGTCGAGCGAGGAAATTCCCGGGACGATGGGAGCAGCCACATTGCAGAACATGGTCATGAACGCAGTGTCCCAGAGGAAGATGTTGTCATTGAACGCAGCGTCGATGAACTGGGACACAAATCCGCTCGACGGTGCAGGCTCATGGAAATTTCTGAACGCGAGTTCCCAGGCCTTCCAGTACAGTCTGACAAGCAGCGTGTCTTCGTCGTCGATGGGAGAGGGTAGAAGAGCGCGGGTTGCCGCGAATGTTGGAAGAGGGGCGGGGGTATAGCTCTTCCTCTGGAAATAGATGCCGCGCTCTGCCTGGCGCGGGTCATGGGAGCCGCGGTCCTGTGACGGTGAGAGACTGCAACAAACGGAGACCAAAAGCAGCGCCCGTACAAGAAACGTGAATGAGTGATTCATCGTACGTTCGGAAATGGAAAGTGGGAAGGTTGATTCCAATATAGTCAGGTTTGTTGCATCTGTCCAGCCGGTGGAGTACGTTAACACGCAGCGCGTCTAAACACATGAACTTTCGGCGCGTCAGGTCTACCCATCCTCCGGTCTTTGGTACAACTATGAAGCGGAAACAACCAATCATCCTTCTCCTCATTCTGACCCTTGGATCGTTTCGCACACCAGCAATCTCGCAGGGCACGTCCGGCGTAATGCCCACCGATACGACGATCACGATGATGGCGGACATCAGCGGATGCAAAACGGCAGACAGCGTCTTGTATCGGGTGACTGCCGACAGGTTTGGAATTCCATTGACGTGGTCGCTGACGGTGAAGGACTGTGAAGGGAGACTCCTGCTGTACCAAACCGGATGCGCATGCGACGCCGACAAGTATTTCGAGAGTGAGGCGTATGTCCTCCAGCATACGTATCAAGGGACCCGGCAGGATTGGTTCTTCTTCGATTTGCCTGCAAGGGTGCTGAGCAAAAAGAAGATTCCCAAGGATGCTGCGATCTTCGACAAGAACAATCCCGAATCGGTCTACGCCGCGGTGGGCAACTCTCTTCACGAGCAATTCGGTATTCCGACAGCAAAGGCCGATGAGATGACCGCCGCCGTGGCATTGCAGCTGATGAATGGGGAGCTCACCATTCTCTCGGTGCCGCACAATCCGTCGGAGGAGGGAGATCCCATGGTGTTCCTGAAACAAATCAGGCAGTTTGTTCCCATCGGCCACTGGTAAGCAGCCGCATACACGCAGCATCCCTCGCAGATCCTTCCGATACAAATCTCCACTTGCTTCATCCGTCCCGTCCATCTGACAGCATTCTTGTATTCTTTTGACATATCCGTGACAGTTCCTCCCTTGCGATCTGGTATACTGGCAGAGTCAAAATTCTGGTGGGAGATCCTCACAACCAAACAAGGGAGGTAGTCATGAATCTCATTCAACGAACGGGCATCATGCTCGTCATCTCCGTTCTCTGCGTCAGCGTCGGCCTGGGGCAGGTGGAAACAATCACGTTGATGCATGTCAACGACAGCCATTCGAACCTTGCGCCGATAGGTCCTCGCGGGAGTGATCTGAAGGGGTCGTTAGGGGGCCTGGCTCGTGTTGCGACAGTCGTCAACGAGGAACGCCTCACGAATCCGAATCTGCTTTTGCTGCATGCCGGCGACCTGTTTGTCGGGGACATGTTCTTCAACAAGTACTTCGGTGTTCCAGAACTCAAGACCCTCCAACTGCTTGGGTTCGACGCGATGGCGGTGGGAAATCATGAGTTCGATCTGACGCCGGCCGTGCTGTATCAATCGCTCGAGACAGCGTTCCCACATGCAGGCTTTCCGCTCCTCTCTGCAAATGTCGTACTCGACGATCCTGCGGTCCAACCGCTCAAGAAACACATCAGACCGTACATCATCAAGCAGGTTGGGTCGATCAAGGTGGGGATTTTCGGGATGACGACCCCGTCGACGAACCTGCTTTCACTTCCATCCCCGGCCGTGATCGACATGGACGTGCCGGGCATTGCTGCAAACACGGTGACCCAGCTGCGTGAAAACGGATGCCAGTTGGTCATCTTGTTGTCACACCTTGGCGTGGATGTCGACAAAGCCGTTGCCCAGAATGTTCCCGGGATCAATGTCATTGTAGGTGGACACGACCACTTTCTGTTTGACAAACCCATCGAAGTTATCAATCCGTTTGGACAGAAAACCTGGATTGTTCAGGCAAACGCGTTCTATCTAAACCTTGGGAAGATGACGCTGAGGATGAAGGAAGGAAAAGTCTTGTCCATGCAGTACAAAATGATGTCTATCGACTCCAGAATTCCAGAAGCTCCGTTGGTAGCCGCGTCGGTTCAACTTCTGATCAAGGGAATTGAAAGAACCTACGGACCTGTCTATACGAAGCAGGTTGCCTATGCGAAGGACTTCTTTGCCGAAGTCGCGACCGATCTCACCACGGCGGGGAACAAAGACACCCCGATCGGGAATCTTGTGACCGATGCATACAAGGCAACAACGGGCACAGATGTCGCGATTTCCGTGGGCGGCTCGACGGCAGAACCGCTGTACAAGGGGCCATTGGTGGCGTCGGATTTCTTCAGGGTCGTCGGTTACGGTTTCAACACCGACAACGGACTCGGTTACCGGCTTGCGACCTTCAAGATGACGGGCAGCGGGCTTGTAGCAGGACTTGAATACGGGGTGTCAGATTTTGATCAGAACTATGATGAGTTCCTCGTTCAAAGCGCAGGGATCAAATATTCCTATGATCCGACCCTGCAGTCATTTGGCCGTGTGACGTCGGTGA
>DATJQB010000362.1:0-3756 GCA_035506075.1 Bacteroidota bacterium
ATGGTCGGAGACGGGATGTACATACTGACATTCTACGCGGGATCAGGCAGCCATCGGATACCGCTCGCGCGTACGGCTTCTGCGCCTGAAGATGCGGTAACGTACACGCAAATGCAAGGGAATTCGCGGTTCAGGAGACACTCCCGGGGGCGCGTCCCCGGGAGTCCCCTGGATCAACTACTTCGCAGAGAATTTGTAAATGGTTGTCGACGTCAGCGTCTGACCTGGCAGCAACGTGGTCGTCGGGAAGTTCGGCTTGTTCGGCGAATCCGGGAAATGTTGTGTCTCGAGGCAGAAGCCATCACGCTTGCCATATTTGCTTCCTCCCTTGCCGGTCAGGCTTCCGTCCAGGAAGTTCCCCGAATAGAACTGCAGTCCCGGCTCTGTTGTACGCACTTCCATGATCCTTCCGGTGGTCTTTTCGTAGACTCTGGCTGCGAGCCCCATTGAGTTGAACGGCTTGTTCAAAACCCAATTGTGATCGTATCCAAGTCCATCCTTCAGCTGAGCGTCCTTCTGATCGATACGAGCTCCGATTGCTGTGGGAGTTGTGAAATCCATCGGCGTTCCCTTGACGCTCTGCAGTTCACCGGTCGGAATCAGACCTGCATCGATCGGGGTAAACTTGTATGCATCAATGAAAAGCTCGTGGTTGAGGATCGAGCCGCTTCCGGCGCCGGCGAGATTGAAGTACGAGTGCTGTGTGAGGTTGACAATCGTCGGCTTATCGGTTGTCGCCGTATACTCGATCTTCAGTTCATTGTCGTCCGTTACTGAATAGACGACATGAGCTGTCAGCGTCCCTGGATATCCCTCTTCTCCATCTTTGCTCACGTAGGTCAGCGAAAGCGACTTTCCGGGAATGCTTGTTTTTTCATCAACGGTCCAAACAACCTTGTCGAATCCCTTGACGCCGCCGTGCAAGGCATTCGCACCATTGTTTGTCGCGAGTGTATAGGCCGAACCATTGAGCGTGAATTTCCCCTTGCCAATCCTGTTTCCGTAGCGGCCGATAAGAGCTCCAATGTATGGAGATCCGTGGAGGTATCCCGACAGTGAATCGAATCCGAGTGCAACATCCCCAAGTTTCCCGTTACGATCCGGGACGATCAGAGACACGACGATCCCGCCGTAGTTCGTGATGCGGGCTTCCATCCCGTTCTTGTTCCGAAGAGTATAGAGATAAGCTTCTACCCCTTCTCTGGTTTTTCCAAATGAGATCTTTTCCATTGTTGATGACTCCTGTTTTTGCTTGCTGCACGAGACTGAGACGACAAGGAGCACTGCACCGAGTAGCGCGACGCCAAGAAAGTGTTTCATGGGATAGTCCTCTCAATGATGTGAACACCGGGGTTGCGAATAGAATATCGCACATCATGGAACCATTGTCCAGTGCTGAGATTACGAATTGCAGTAATCAGAACGGAAAATCTTTTTGGGTCTCGAGTGGGTTCTCCAGCTTCTGCACCTCAGGCTTTTTTGCCTTCTGATGCACTGCGTTTGCGACGACATAGATCGCCTTTCGGGGAGTCGTCGGGCAGGCGTGCTCACAGGCTCCACATCCGACACAGATGTCGTTGTTCAGTTCCGGGATCACGAGCTTTTCCTCGTACGGAACCATTTTCACAGCCTTCGTTGGACAGTGCTCCGAGCACGCACCACAATCCTTCTTCTTCGCAGCAACGATGCAGTCATCCTTGACAAATGTCGCCTTTCCGAGCTGAATCTCCTTCTTTGCCGCAACATCGAGAGGCAGGATGGCTCCTGTCGGGCAGACCTGCGAGCAGAGGACGCACTCGTAGTTGCAGTAGTTCGCCCTGTAGTTCAGCCTCGGCTGCATAATGCCCGCGATCCCGTATTCGAAGAGGGACGGGGAAAGAACCTGCGGCGGGCAGACGCTGATACAGAGGTGGCAGGCAGTGCACAGGTTTGTAAACCGGTCCCGGCTTCTTGAACCGGGAGGCGTGACAGGCTTGCGCAGGCTTTCATCGTAACTCACGGATGGTTTGACGTCAACACGCGTCGAGTCGACGCGTGGAAGCATCATCGATGATCCGCCCGCCAGGAGAGATCCGAGGAACGCACGTTTCAATGGGTCGACGACCGGCACCTCCTGAGTTGCCGGCTTCCTTCGGAAGCCTTCGTACTTCAGGGCGACTGTCGGGCAGGAATCGACACAGTTGAAACACCCCACACATGCGTGGACATCGATCTTCTTGGCATTGCTGTCAAGACAATTCGCTTTGCAGACCATCTCACAGAATCCGCAGTCCGTGCATCGGTCTTCGACAATGGAGATTCTGAACAGGGAAAAACGGGATAAGAGCCCAAGAACTGCCCCGGCGGGACAGAGCATGTTGCAGAACAGCCGCCCATGGTAGTATGCGAGATACACAATCAAGGTAAGGAAGAACAGCGCAAGCACAATTGCCAGGGCAGTCACGTGGAGCAGCGGAATGTTGAAGAGAATGAAAAGGCCGAACCGCCCCAGGACGGAGGTGGCTGCATTGTTGACGGACACGAATACCGGTTCAATCAGATTGGTGACGATCCTGCCGAAATTGCTGAACGGCTCAAACAAATCAATGAGCATCATACTGCCGCAGAGCGCAAGCACTATGCACACACCGAGCAACGAGTAGTGGATCAGAACTGGTGCCGGTTTGTAGCGATACCATCGCCGCCGGCGCACACGCCCTGACAGCCTGATCACAATATCCTGGAGAGTGCCAAGGGGGCAGAGTGTGGAGCAGTAGACCCTGCCGAACAGCAGGGTTAGAAGCAGGACGAACAACAAGGCTAACGACGTAAGTGTAACGCCGGAGGCCAGCCTGATGAGCGAAGGAACCACTTGGAGAGAGACGAGCGTACGAGTGAAGATCGCCGGTATCCGACCTGTGAAATCCAGGAATACCGCCGTCGTGAGGAAGAGAAACACAAGTGCTGCGACGACCCGGATCTTCTTCAGTGGCTGCAAGGATCAGCCTCAGAGAGCGATGCGTTTGATGTTCAACTTCTCAAGATCCATTCTGCCGACACCCTGCTCCGCTGCAATCCTGATGTGCCGGATATCCTTTGGTTCCGCTCCGAACATCTTCACGGCCGCCGTGTCGATCGCGACGATGTCGGTGGAGAGAAGTTGAGCCTTCATTGCCACAACATCCTCAGCGGAAACCCCGCGGGGGCCGTTCCGTTTCATGACGTAATATGCATCAACCACATTGAGCGACGGTTTTCGGTAGGTCCCAAAGTCCGCGATGCACTGGTGAAGATCGTTCCCATGCCAGTATCCGCGATCCCAGACATTACCCATGAGATTCTTCAGCGCGCAGGTGATCCGGCTTGAACTGTGATGCTTGAGCACCGGGACGTTGATGAAGACATCAGCCCCGAGTACGAGCTCATGTTCTTTTGAGGTTTTGAGTACTTTTCCGTCAGGCACTGCCACATCGTGATAGTACCCTTCGGTATGTGCGGGAGCAATTTTCCCGCCGGCATCCTTCACAGCAGCTTCAATGCCGCTATTTTTGTAGCATCGCTGCCATTCGTCACACGTATGATCGAACACAACAACCTCTTTCGCGCCGGCCTGGAGACACTGTTTGATAATCTCTGCGACCAGCTTCGGGTTCGTATTCCCGCCGCGCTCCGGCAGAACATCCCAGCCTATGTTGGGCTTCACAACGACTTTCTGCCCCTTCTTGACAAACGTTCCGATTCCGCCAAGAGCTTCGATCCCCTGTTGAAACATCTGAG
>DATJQB010000363.1:0-3626 GCA_035506075.1 Bacteroidota bacterium
CCATCAATCTGGAGTTTTCTGTACCTTGCACTACCTCCTTCGATCAGCGTGGAGTTGCCATCAATGAAGTACATCGCTATCGCCGCCCTCTTCTGGTTCTCGACAGCCGCCGCCCAGGAAATTTCCTGCAATAACGCCGAAGTCAAGGATGCGTTCACATTGGCGCTTGAGACCGTCGACATCAATGTCCGGCGTGGCATCCTGGCGGCCGGTGCGGAGTATGGTGGCGAATGGACCCGCGACATCGCCATCAATTCGTGGAACGGCGTAAGCCTCCTGCGCCCCCGGGTGGCCGAACGATCGCTCTGGAGCGTGACGATCATGCGGGATACGATCGGCCATCAATACTGGGACAAGATCCTCTGGGCCATCGCGGCGTACCATCACTACCTTGTGACAGGCGACCGGGAGTTCCTGTCGCAAGCGTATCGTTGCTCGGCCAATACCATGAACGAATTGGAGAAGACGACGTTTGATGAAACCTCAGGGCTCTTCATGGGACCGTCAGTGTTCAATGACGGAATCGCCGGGTACCCCGAGCCGATTTACGAACCCGGGAATTACTCCAGCAGCGTCCTCGACTTCAAGAATTCCTCCCGTATCAAATGCCTGAGCACAAATTGCGTGTACTATGGAGCGTACAGTGCATTGTGTGAGATGAGTATCATCCTGCAGGAGAGGGACCGCGTCGTCGCAGAGTACCGGGAAAAGGCGGAGTCCCTGAAGCAGAATATCTTGAAGCACTTCTACGATCCCGACAAGAACAGGTGCAACTATCTCCTTGACCAGAATGGGAAAGCGGATTCCTCGCAGGAAGCGCTTGGACTTTCTTTCGCGGTGATCTTCGGCATCGTCGACCGAGAGCAGGCCGATGCATTGATACGACACGCCCACGTTTCGAAGTTCGGTATCACTTCCATATATCCCGATTTCCCGAGGTATTCGGCGTAGAAACCCGGCCGGCACAACAACATCATCTGGCCGATGGTGGAAGGCTTCTTTGCCAGAGCGGCGCGAATCGCAGGTGTTGATTCGGCATTCACGCGTGAATTCTTCAGTCTGACCCATCTCGCTCTCGACCCGGACAAAGGCGACTATGACTTCCGGGAAGTGTACAATCCGTATACCGGCAAACCCGACGGAGGTTTTCAAGATTGGGGGGCGGACAAACGCGACTTCCATTGGGAGTCCTGCCGGTTGCAGACGTGGTCTGCGACTGCGTACCTCTCGATGGTGCTCAACGGGATCATGGGGTTCCGGTTCGATCAGCATTCGATCTCGTTCGAACCGTTCATGCCTGCTGGAATAGATTCGATCGCGCTTCGTGGCATTTCCTACCGGAAGGCAACCCTCAATATCGCGATCAGAGGAGAAGGGAAAATCATCAAGAAGTTTTCGGTGGATGGTCGGGCCAGGAACGAACATTCCATCGACGCACGGATCGAGGGCAGCCACGACATCGTCATCGATCTAGAATCCGCGAAATGACCAGAGTCATTATCTTCGACCTTGGCGGGGTTGTTCTCCGAGGCGACTTCATGGCGCACATGTTGGCCAATGCCGGCGCGAGGCTCAACGTGTCTCCAGCAAGAATCCGTCGGGTGATGCGGAGCGAGGAGGGACCGCTGGAACGGGGAGAAGAAACCGATGTTGCCTTCTGGCGCAGGGTGTGTGAGCGGCTGAACGTAACCCCGCCGTCGGAGCGGGTCTTGGTATCGCTTCTGCGCCACCACTATGCGACGCACTCGAAGATTGACCCGGCTGTAAGAACAATCATTCGATCACTGCGGCGTACCTGCACTGTTGTAGCTCTCACCAACACCAACAAGACCCACACGGCCATCAACCGCCGACGTGGCCTTTTCAGGATCTTCGACCGGGCATTCATTTCCTGCGATATGGGAATGCGGAAGCCAGAGCGACGGGCGTTCCTCCACATCGCGAGGATATGCAAGGTGCCCCGTAAGAGCCTGCTTCTTATTGACGACGATCCTCGGTGGGTTGCCGCCGCTCGCCAACACGGGGTGCCCGCAATTCGGTTTGTATCGACAAGGCGCCTCAGTCGGCAGCTTCGACGGGCCGGCATCGTTTGGTAGCGATGTCGTTTGTCTTTGCCTCGCGTGAAGAAGTCGATGCAAGAAAGACACCTCTCATCCGACTTGTCCCCTGTGAACTCTTTCGTAAAAAAATCTGTCCTTCTCCTTGTGGCGATCATCGTCGCGTTGCTGATAGGGGAACTGATCGTTCGGCTGATGCTCGGTCCGCATCCCGTCGATGCTGGCGAGCTCTATCGCAAACCAGCGCGAGATGTCCCCATCGGTTGTCAGGGCAATGAAGGGGACAGCTCGATGTTCATCAGCGGACACGATTGTGTCTATCAGGGGAAAGGCGTTCACATTGACGCGTTCGGTGTGCGCCAATCCCGGGGACGACCCCAAGCGCCTGTCCCAGACGGCAAACGCGTCGCGTTCTTTGGGGATTCCTTTACATTCGGAGAAGGCGTGGGTGATGATGAGACTCTCCCCGCTCTTGTTGATTCAATTCTGCAGATCGAGCGACCATCGGAATACGCGACGATCAACTTCGGAGTGCCGAACTTCAATTCCATTCAGGAATACATCTACCTTCGGCGGTTCGGTATCCGCGCCGCCCCCTCCATCGTCATTGTTCAATGGCTTGAAAACGACGTGGTGTCGAACGGCTATACGACCCCCGATCTGGATTCTCTTGATGCCGGGCGGAACTTGCACCTGCGAGGGACTGAATCTTCAGAGGAGACGGGATTCCTTCCTCGCCTTCATCGATGGCTGCAGAAGGAATCTGATCTCTATGCGTTTGCTGTCCCGGCGGTGAAGGAATTTGCAGACAGGTATCTGGGGTGGCATCTGGGTGTGGAAGATGGACTCTGGACGGATTTCTCAAAACCCGGGGCTCTTCTTAGTCTGGAGTCTCTCCGGCGTGCCTCTCAGTTTTGCGCAGAACAGAAGATCTCCTTCGGGGTCGTTATCTACCCTGTCCCACGGTCGCTGACAACGGACTACTATCAAAACAACGTCTATTCGAAGATGGAAGACTTCTGCCGTAGAAACCGAATTTCCTGCCTCAACCTCTTCACGGAAGTCTTTCACGACCGGGATTTCCGAGAACTGATCGTCTCTCGCCGGAATCTTCATCCTAATGCTGCTGCAAATCGGCTCGCGGCAAAGGCAATCGCGCGATGGTTGCCCAAGGTGCATTGAACGGAGGGCCTCCAATGTGCTCGATATCGTGCGGCCGGATATTTCGATTCTCTATGCGTCCGCCGATAGAGATCTCCCATCCTGTAATGATCTGCAAAGTCCGGGGTCCGATGATGGAAGGATCGGCGCATCACGGGTCGATGCGTGAATTTTCCTCAGGCTCTTGAGCGCGTGCGTGGGGTGGAGTCGGGTGCTTTCGTGGGCTTTCGCTCTAAGCGTTCCTCCTCCTCGACATTCAGTCGATAGCCGATCCCCGACTCGGTCATGAGCAATTTGGGTGTCGCCGGATCATCCTCGATCTTCTTGCGGAGCTGGCCGACATATACCCGGGTGTATTCCGTTTCCTCAACATACGTCGGGCCCCATACCTGCTCCAAAATGTAGTGG
>DATJQB010000364.1:0-10140 GCA_035506075.1 Bacteroidota bacterium
AGTGCGAGCCGTTTCGTCTTGAGCATTTTTATGCCAAGCGGAACATACCCGAAAAGCTTGAACACGCCGGTTCTCATGTAATAAAGAGCAATGACGGACCCCTCATGGAGTCTCCCGAAATTCCTCAGGCTGCCGATGAACAGTTTCGCCATGAGCTGGACTTGCGGCGCCTTTGACTTCAGGTTCTTCTCCATCTCTGTCCGCTTTAGTGCGTAGATAAGGTCCGTGATCTTGATGCCCGAGGGGCAGCGTGTTGTGCATGCATAACAGGATGCACAAATCCAGATCGAGCGGCTGTTCATGATCGTTTCGATCTCACCCGCCCGGAACAATGCGATCAGCTGCCGGGGAGAGATGTCCATCGCGTAGCTGACCGGGCACGATCCGGTGCACGTTCCACACTGGATGCATCGTTTCAGACGCTCGCCCGACGGAACCGCATCGACGTGTCGCAGAAATGCCTGACGTAACTCGGCTTCGCTCCTTGACATCAGCCCCGGTAATTGGTTCGCAGTGTGTGCCATACAAAATCCCTTATGAGATTGAAGCTTCTTGATCAATTTCGAGCCATCGCTCGCTCATATCGCCTGCTGTATAGCTGCTCCCGACCATATCGCGTCGAATTTTTTCTGCCAGGAGCGGGATCGCCCGTTCAACCAGATCGGTACAGGTCTCGCTGAACGTCGTCGTGTCAGCCACCTCAACTCCGTACACTGTGAGCTTCGAAGGAAGGCTGGCTCCCATGAGCCGCCCCAGTTCAAGGACTTGACCGAGATCTATCTGGTGTGACGAGCGGAGTGACATGCGATGTTCGCCGGGACTCATATCGAACTTGTAGAGCGTTCCGGCCGCGTGTTGTCCGGTTACGATCGCGTCCACGATAATACACCGCTCGAAGTTCACGATGTAATCCAACAGTTGCAGCCCTCCCACAGCAAGTTCTTCGAAGACAACTGAATCAGGACGAACGGATTCGCGCAACATCCGCACGACACGAATGCCGACTCCGTCGTCGGTCAGAAATTCATTGCCCAGACCGATGACTGTCATGGGCATCCTGAAATCGTCGGCATTGCAGTGATGTGATTCGAGGATGGTCATTTCGATTGAGTGACAGCCTGGAGGAGCCATGAGAAATCTGCAACCAGTTCGGAGCGCCAGCTTGTCAACAGTTCGCTGCCGACTTCGCTGTACAGCGAGACGATTTCCTCCACTGCTCTCTTCCCGCGATCGGTAAGGATCACCTGCTCCTTGCGTCTGTCTTCTGCGTCGAGCAGCCGAGTGACGAACTCGCGCTCTTCGAGGTCCTTCAGAATCTTTGAGGAGCGCGTCGAACTCACGTTAATCAGCTCGCTGAGACGTTTGACTGTTGGCGGATGGTCCGAATACAACACACTGAGGCAGTGCATTTCATCGATTGTCAGTTCAGCCCGCGACGAGACGTACTTGTCGATCCCGCGGCAACGGCGGGTCAGCCGGAGCAACTCCACTCCGAATTTCGGCTCGCTTGAGTACATGGTGAACTCCCCGTTCAGACCAAATCCCTCTACCTACGGCAATTATTGTGCAAGTGAAACTATTGCGAGAAATCCGAGCAAATTCGGAGATTCGCATTTTTGGTTGTGCTGAAAAATCAAACACTCGCTTAATTTGTCAACATTCTCAAAGATGGACACAATAGCGGACGAACAGTAGGTTCTAGCCACTCAAGCTTCCATCTGGTCGAACCTGATCTCTCGAACAACCAAGAAATCGGATCCTCCATCGATCAAGAAAGTTCACTCGTCGGTCAAAAAGGGATCGACGGTCGCGTTCTCATTTCCCTGAATCGCGAACTCGACGCTGATTTGTTTTTCCTGAAAGAGAACATTGGCGTTTGTGACACAGACTTATGAAAAATTCCATGCGCCGAGTCAGTTGGGATTGCAAGGCTCGCGTGTTTTCAACATATTGCTCATGACTGCATCGAAGAAGTATGCAGCGCGACCTCGCCGCTTCGAAGGCGGCGGGAGTTTCCCGCACTTGTTACGAGCGCTAACCAGTGAAGACGATCCAGTCGCAGCTCATCCTGGCATTCTCCATTGCCATCATTGTCCCGGCAATCGTCACCGGTTACGTCGGCCTGCGACTTATTACCGATCAGGTGATCACGAGCGCCGAGACAAAAACAATCTCCGACCTCAACTCCGCCCGGGAGCTCTACCGCAACAAGATTTCTGAAATCCACAGCGTCACCAGACTCACCGCTGTTCGCAAACTTGTCCGGGCTGCCGTCCAGATCAGGAATCGTGAATTCCTTACAAGAGATTTCGGGGAAATCATCCGCCGTGAGAAACTCGACATCCTCTCTGTCACCGACAGCCGCGGCAATGTCATCGTGCGCGGCCGCAATCCGGGCCTCTACGGCGACAACATCCTCGAGGACCGCTTCATCGAGAAAGTCATCCGGACTCATCAACCGGTCAGCGGAACAGACCTCCTCTCACGCGAGCTGCTCGTCAAGGCTTCGCCCGAACTTGCCGCGAAGGCCCTCATGGAGATCATCCCAACCCCCAAGGCGAAGGAGCGAAAGGACCGCGAGGAGACTGCGGGAATGCTCATGGCATCTGCCGTCCCGGTGTTCGACGACAACGACAATTTTCTCGGCGCACTCATCGGCGGGGTGCTTCTCAACAGGAACTTTGAGATCGTTGACAAGATCAAGGACATCGTCCATGAGGGACAGATTTACGAAGGCAAGGAGATCGGGACTGCGACAATTTTTCAGGGCGACCTCCGCATCTCGACTAATGTGAAAAACGCGGACGGGAGCCGCGCGATTGGAACCCTGGTGTCGAGCGAAGTGTACGATGCGGTCCTGAAGCAAGGGCGCCGCTGGGTTGGGGAGGCGTTTGTCGTGAACGCGACTTACATCACAGCCTACGAGCCGATCCGGGACCTGATGGGTAACATTATCGGTATGCTGTATGTCGGTGTGCTGAAACAGCCCTTCGATGATATGCTCCAAAAAACGCTCGTCTTGTTCCTCGGCATAGCGTTCCTTGGTATTCTTCTCATCGTCTGCGCATCCATTTTCCTTGCACGCCGTTTCTCACGCCCACTGATACAGCTGGAGGAAATCTCCAGACAGATCGCTGAGGGGAATTACAAGCATGATTTCGTCGCCAAAGGGCCGATCGAAATCCAGGACCTTGGCCGGTCGCTCAACCTCATGGCGCGTCAGCTTGAAGAAGAAAAGCACGAGCTCGAGGAATGGGGAGCCACATTGGAACGCAAGGTGGCCGAGCGGGCCGATGAAATGAAACGTATCAATGCCCAGCTGTTCCGCTCCGAGAAACTCGCTTCGCTCGGCAAGCTTGCAGCGGGGGTCGCCCACGAAATCAACAACCCCCTGACGGGGATCCTGACGAACAGCAGCCTGCTTCTGGAGGACCTTCCTGCCGACGATCCGCGCCGTGAAGATGTGGAAGTGATGGTGCACGAAACCATCCGATGCCGGGAAATCGTCAAGCGTCTGCTCGACTTTGCACGGCAGACAAAACCCCAGAAACAGCGGGCGACCATTAACGCGCTTCTGGAAAACATTATCCTCCTCGTCCGAAACCAGGCATCATTCAGGAATATCACAATCCAAAAGCGGCTGTCGGCTGAGGTTCCCGAAGTGCTTGTCGATCCGGATCAGATTCAACAGGTGTTTATCAACATCATCCTCAACGCGGCCGAGGCAATGACCAAGGGGGGCGAACTATCTATTTCGTCCACAGTGTCAGCCCGGAAGGACGCCGTTGTCATCTCTTTTGCAGACAACGGCCCGGGTATTCCCGAAGATGTCCGCGAACGGATCTTTGATCCGTTCTACACAACGAAGGAGCACGGCACGGGTCTTGGACTATCGATCAGCTACGGCATCGTGGAGCAGCACGGCGGCACAATCGCCGTGGAAAGCTGCCCCGGAAAAGGATCGACGTTCACCATTCAGCTTCCGATCGTGACAAACGAAGGAGATTCCCACATAGTATGAGCTCGCGAATCCTCATCGTGGATGACGAACCAGTGATCTGCAAGAGCTGCGAGAAAGTATTTCGCCGCGCCGGGCACACGGCGGCGACAGCGACGTCGGGGCGTGATGGTCTTGCCATGATGGACAAGGAATCGTTCGACGTAGTCTTTACCGACCTGAAGATGATGGATATGGGGGGCCTGCAGGTCCTCCAGACCGTCCGAGAGAAGTATCCCTCCACCGTCGTCGTCATCATCACCGGCTATGCGACAATTGCCTCTGCTGTTGAAACCATGCGATCGGGGGCATTCGACTATCTCCCGAAACCGTTCACTGCCGGCGAATTGCTCGCCGTCCTGGATCGCGCCCTCGAGCGGCGGAAGCTCCTGAAAATGTCTGAACCGGAATACGATCATCCGGCGAGCGGAGACTTCGAGGGAATCATCGGCTCAAGCAAGATCATGCTGGAAGTATACAACCTTATCGAGAAGGTAGGACCGACTGACAGCACAGTCCTCATTATCGGAGAAAGCGGAACCGGGAAAGACCTCACCGCGAAAGCCATCCATGAACGGAGCAAGCGGAAGGATGCGAAGTTCTTCGCCATCGACATCTCTACGCTTTCGAGCACACTCCTTGAAAGCGAGCTCTTTGGGCACGTCAAGGGGTCGTTCACCGGGGCAACGGTCGACAGGCCGGGAGTATTTGAAGTCGCCGACCACGGGACTATTTTTCTGGATGAGATCGGCAACCTCTCGCTCGAGACACAGGCGCGCCTTTTGAGGGTGCTGCAGGAGAAAGAGTTCATCCCGGTTGGAAGCACGACCGTGAGGCACGTCGACCTGCGCCTGATATTCGCTACCAATCAGAACCTCAAGCAGCTTGTCAATGAAGGTAAATTCAGGGAGGATCTCTACTATCGACTCAATGTGTTTCCTCTCCGTTTGCCACCGCTGCGCGAACGCCGCGAGGACATTCCGGACCTCGTCGTGCACTTCCTCAAGAAATACTGCGCATCGCTGAAACGATCCATCCCGCGCGTCCGGTCCGATGCGATGGAAATGCTCATGGACTATCACTGGCCTGGCAACGTTCGCGAGCTCGAACACACAGTCGAACGGTTGTCGATCCTGATTGAGGGGGATGAAATCGAAACGGTTCACGTCTCCGCTGCCCTTTACCGTACCGACTCGTCGTTCCGCTCGATGGTCCCGAAGACAAGTGACGAGTTGAAGGAGCTCAAGAAAAAAATCCGCGAGTCATCGGTGCAGGAGATTGAGCGGCTATTCATCGAGGAGTCCCTCGTGCGCAACAACTGGAATGTCTCGAGGGCTGCCAGGGAAGCCAACATGCAGCGCTCAAACTTCCAGGCCTTGATGAGGAAATACGGCATCAAACGGGGGGCTCCAACTGCATAACGAAATGTGCACCCGTACATTTCTTTTGTGCATTGCAAAAAGGTCGGAAGATGCACATTCACCTCGAATTCGGCATTTTGTGACCGCCTCCCCGGGATTTTGTCCACGCGACCTTCTGCCGCACGCCTCCCCCCCATATCCTGTTAAGTCATTCTACAATAACACTTTCCGCCGATCCCCGAGCCACTCTTCGGCCTTGGCACGTTCATTGTAACTACCCTGACAGATTCAACAGCTACATTGCTTCGAACATTCAGGGACTACGACAATGATCACCCAAAAAATTCTCGTTGTTGATGATGAAGAAAATGTCTGTCAGAGCATCAAAAAAGTTCTCTCAAGAAAAGGATACGACGTTTCGCAGGCGTTAACGGTCGATGACGCTGTCAAACTGATCAAGGAGATGACATTCGACCTCGTCATCACGGACATGATGATTCCCGGAACGAGCGGACTCGAGCTGCTCCAGATCATCCGAGATCACTATCCGGAGCTGGAAGTCATCATGATCACCGGTTATGCATCGATCGAATCGGCTGTCAAGGCGACAAAGCTTGGCGCGAATGCATACCTTCCAAAGCCATTTACTCCCGACGAGCTCACGAAAGTCACGGAAAGCACGCTCGCAGACAGGGTGTTGAAGGCCAGGAAGGCAGCTCCGGCTGCAAAGCCCGTGGAAGAAGCAGAAGAGGGGAACATCGATGTCGACATGCCATTCAGCGCCCGCGAGGTAGCGAAGCAGACATCGAAGGAATATGTCGAAACATTGACGCACACCGACGTCCCGGTTGCCGCGCCGAAGAAGAAGGCGGAGAAAGCGTACTGTTACTCCGGGCAACGAGAGTGCAGAAAGCTTGTACTCGACGGGAAGGAATGCCCTGGTGAATGCCCGATCCTCAAGAAGGAGAAGGCCCGCGCAAAATCATCGACCTCTGTCAAAACGCTTTCCCGCGACATCATCGATGTCGACCTCCCGTTCAGCTTGGCTGAAGTCGAACGTGTCACCGGACCGGATTTCATCAACTGCCTGACCCGCTCGGACATTCCGTTGGCCGGATTGTACGGGAAGGATGCAAACGCCAAGTACTCAGTGCTCGTCGTGGATGATGAACCAATCGTCTGCCACAGCGTCCGCAAGATACTTTCCAAGCAAAGTTGCGCTGTCGAAGAGGCATTCGATGTCGACGCTGCAATGCAGAAGATGAAGCTCCAATCATACGACCTCGTGCTTCTCGATCTCAAGATGCCCAAACGCAGCGGCATGGAAGTTCTCAAATCGATCCGCTCTCAATACCCTGAGCTCCCGGTCATCATGGTCACCGGTCACGGGACAATTGAGAGTGCTATTGAAGCGACAAAACTCGGCGCCGTCAACTTTGTGCCGAAGCCATTTACGCCACAGGAACTTACAAAAGCGGCTGTTGAGGTTCTCGCCGCGTAGTCTCCTCAAAGAACTCAAAAAGGGGTGAGTCGCCCTCCCATCGAAGGCACTCACCCCTTTCATTTTCTTCAGTCAATTCCTGCGATCGGATTCAGCCCGACCTACCGCTCGTACAAACAGATCCCGTTGCCATCCTCGCCGCTGCTCACAGCTCCATAGAATGTCTCGTCCATCACAACCTGATAGGTCACCGGATTGAGATACCTGGCACTTATTTCCACCGTATTGTCTTCGTAGATCCGGATCTTCACATAATTCAGGACGTGCCCCTGACGCGGATGCGCAATCAGCTGCGTCTGCGAGGCCGTAACAAAGGCCTTCTGATTCTTCACCGCGTTCTGAGCAAAATACTCGAAGGTGTTCAATGTCATCCCGCCGATCGCATCGGGAGCTTTGGTTTCGATGCTGTCGGCAATCAGCTTACACCGGGAGTAGTAAATCACAGCGCGGACTTCGGAACCCGTGCGCAATGCAAACATCAGCTGATCAAAATTCTTGAGCAGCCTGGTTTGAGCAACCGCCGGCTGCATGGACACGAGGCACAGAAGAACGACAGGCAGAATCTTCTTCATCATTCTCTTCTCTCAAATCGCTGATACGTGTTTTACTCTGATCCAGTTTTCTCGGCCCGCAGCAAGTCGATCGTCTCGACTGCGTGCCGAAGGTGCGGCACCACAATGCTTCCCCCAATGACGAGCGCCACGTTCAGAGCGTCGAAGAGCTCTTCGTCCTTCCAACCCGCCTCAACGCATTGAACAAGATGGTAGTCGATACAGTCGTTGCAGCGAAGAACGGCCGAGGCGGCGAGGCCAAGCAACTCCTTGGTTTTACCATCCAGTCCGCCGTCCTTGTAGGCCATCGTGTCGAGATTGAAAAAGCGCTTGATCCCCAGATGATCGATCTGCAGGATCCTGTCGTTCATGCGTGTGCGGTACTCGCGAAACTCCTCAAGGCGACTCCCCATAGCTTCTCCTCTTGTAATGATCTGTCTGCAGCATCTCCTGCATCATTCCCAAGAATGCCAAATGTCTTCACATTTTCAAGGCCTGGGATCCTGAGCTTCATGCTGCAGGCGAGGTCTGCCTAGGGATGCTTCATCCCTGACTGACGCACGTCGTTGACGAGTTCCAGGACAGTCTTCACAACGAGACCCGGTTGTTCAAGGTGAATGTCGTGGCTGCTTCCCTCAGCGACAATGAGCCTGGATTGCGAAGACAGCGACACGTGAGACCGGATCATTTCCTGCCAGAGGGTTTCTATTGCCTCGGCCCCACTACGATCAATCCTGCCCGCCTCGATCATTCTTTCGACTTCAATCTCTGAACTATGCGTGACAACGCGCAAGGGCACGTCGGGAAATCCCTCCGGCAACTTCAGATCAAACCTGGTGCCTCCGCCGAGGTTCATCAGGTGTTCGGCGAGGGCCGTCCGCGGCGCGTGGGGGAGCAGCGCATGATGCCAGAGAACCGCCTCAACTTCGGCCGGAATGAGATGCTGCTCGCCTTCATGGTAGGGACGCATGATCCACTTCTTCATCAGGCGGGTAAATCCGAACCCGCTGAGGAATGAGAGGAGCCTCAACATCCGTGTTCTGTCGATGCCGCTACGATGCAGCAGTGCCGGGTCAAGCTCCTTCTTGAATCGCTGGTAGTCAGGCGGGGCAGGATCGATAAGCACGACACCGGCAATCGTATCGGGGTACAGCCGCGCAAACTGGTTCACAAACAAACCGCCGATGGAGTGGCCTACAAGTACGATGCGATCGCTGATCGAAAGCCTGTCCAGGATATCTTTGAGCTCCTCTGCGATATTCAAGCTCAGGCGAGGCGCATCGGACGACGCACTCCAGCCGTAACCCGCACGATCGTATGTCAGCACCCTGGTGGAGGCGGAGAGTTCGTCCTGAATTGCCCACCACTCGGGCGCGCAAGCACCCATCGCAGGTTCGATGACCACGACGGGTCTTCCCTCCCCTTTGATCGTGTAGTACACTTGCCTTCCCTCAACATCGACTGTCGTTCCCGGTGAGAGCGGCTTCCGGTACCATCGCAGAAGAAGCAGGAGGTTGATCACCCTTAGAAGAAAGAAGCATGCCAGCACGACGGCGATTACTTCAAACACGATTGTTATGTCCACTCCGGTCACGCCGGTATCGAAGCCCATTGATGCTGCACCTTTCAAGAGGTGATCACCACTCACATGAACCATTGTTTTCTACTGTAGACTGCATCACCATAGCGCTTCACAAAATTCATCTCATCGTCAGGAAGAGGCCCCGCGCTGAGAACCTCAAGGTTCTGTTTCAACTGCTCTTCGTTCGCAGGGGCAGTGAGACAAACGTGCACAGCCGGATTCGAAAGCACAAACCGATAGCACATCGGGGCATCAGGAATGGCCTCATTCTTCGGCCACCCCTTTGTCTTCCTGATCAGCTTTGTCCACCTCGTCGCTGTGTAGCTGACGATGCCGGGGTTGTGGTCTGCAAGGTAGGGAAAAATGTCGACTTCGGCACCACGATGCGCCGCATTATATCGCATCATCATCACATCGAGCGCTCCGTCCGACGCAAGTTGTCCCACAAACTTCCTGTCATGGCAGGACATTCCGATCGAGCGGACCTTCCCCTCCTCCCGCATTCTCACCATCTCCTCCAGCACTGCGGGCTTCAGTTGTTCCGGTTTAAGGACCCCCAGAAACATGAACACGTCAATGTAGTCGGTCTTGAATTGTCGGAGGCGCTTTTCAAGCGACCGTCGGAGATTGGGATGACCGTAGACCAGGTTGTATGCTCCTGTCGCGAGGACGTATTTTGAGCGATCCGCTTTGAACGCCTCACGCAAGCCACGCGACAGTTGGGTATCGATGCCAAAGCCGAAAAAGAAGTTTACGCCTGAATCGATCGCGCGGTGAATTGCGCGCACCCCGGGCCGGTACGATGCACTCAGGCCGAGCCTTGAGACCTTGATGCCGGTAGCGCCCAGCGAAACCATCCGTGTAAAGTCTTCCATGCGGGCTCCTCTTTGATTGCAATGAGATGGATGGAGAGAAGAACTGCGGGGGACATCGAAGCTATTGCTTCCATTGTTCAATCTCGTTCACAACGAGGTCTGCGACTTTCACGACGGCATGCTGAACGGCCGGTGTCAGTTCTTCGGAGTGATCGAACGATTCACCCGCGATGCCATAGAAGATGAGACGTGAAGGAACGTTCCCGGCTCCGTGCGCGAGTTCGATCACTGAAGACAGCCCGATGCCATGCGTGGAGCGATGTTGAGTCTCAG
>DATJQB010000365.1:0-8915 GCA_035506075.1 Bacteroidota bacterium
ATCGCAGTCCTTCAGTCCGATATCCCCATCGCGCCGCAAGGAGCGCATGTCCGGGAACTGCCTGCTTGCTGACGACTCTGGCCGGATGTGGGTGGGCACGGCAGATGGCCTGTTCCTCTTGCATGACAACGCCGAAACGGTCTACGGTCGTGCGGATGACCTGCCGAGCGCATTCATCACGTGTCTGGCCAAAGACTCTACAGGAGCCGTGTGGATCGGCACGCCCGCCGGAATCGCCCGGCGCAATGCGGATAGATTTGAGACATTCAGCGGTCAATGGGGACTACCCGATCCCTATGTCACTTCGATTACTGTTGACGGCCAGGGGTATCTCTGGCTTGGAACCCCATCCGGTATCTATAGAATTGCCCGGTCAGATTTTGACAGCGTCGCACTGGGAAGAAAGCAGCGTGTCGACGCACTTGCATTCAGTGAAACGGACGGCATACGATCAAGCGAGTGTGCCGAAGGCAATGCAGTAGCGCTTCAATCGCACCGAACGGGAAGGTTGTGGTTCAGCACCACGCGCGGTATCGCTGTCGTCGATCCCATGCATCTCCGTCTGCGGCGGCGATTGGCTCCTCTCCAGATAGAGCAGATCACGGTTTCCAACGAAAGAACCCTCCGCCACAGGCCCTATCTCCTCCATGCAGGGGAGAACAATTTCTCCGTCCAGTATACGCTCCCTGCCTTTCTGGGACAGCGCAGGCTGCGGTTCCAATACCGGCTGGAAGGATTTGATCGCGAATGGGTCGATGCCGGATCCCGGCGCTTTGCACAATACACGAATGTCCCGCCGGGTGATTATCTCTTCTCGGTGCGGGCGACGGACAATGCGTCGCCCTCCGCTCAGGAATCGATGGCCACGTTCGCCATCTCCATCGCACCTCACTTCTACGAACGGAAAGGGTTCTATGCGGGGCTCGCCATCCTGGCCATCACCGGATTGTGGATATCGCACATTGTCAGGGTTCGGCGGGCGAACGAGCGCGAACGAACACTGGCGCGAATGGTCGATGAGCGGACGAAAGCCTTGCGTGAAAGTGAGGCGCACCGTCAGGCAATTCTCCAGGTCATGCCGCTCATCCTGTATACGGCCCGGACGCCTGATGAATTCGGCGCGACGTGGATCACCGAGAACACTTCGGAGGTAACCGGCTTTGCCCCAAAACGTTTCCTCGAGGAAAAGGGGTTCTGGATCTCCCGTGTTCATCCCGACGATGTCAAGCGCGTGCAAACACATCTCGAATCAGTCCGGAGCGGCAAGGCGGGTGATATGGAATATCGCTGGCGATGTGCCGACGGGACCTATCACTGGTTCCTCGATCATACCGTCACGCTCGAGAATCGCGAAGACGGCAGCGTTGAGTATTCCGGCGTGTGGTTTGACATTACCGACAAAATCGACGCTGAGGAGCAGTTGCGGGCGTCGCTGAGCGAAAAAGAGGCTCTTCTCCGGGAGGTTCATCACCGCGTGAAGAACAATCTGACCGTAATCACCAGCCTCCTGAACCTTCAGGCCGCGACGCTGGAAGATACGAAACACCGGGAAGTGCTCCGGGAAGCGGAAGGGCGCGTCCGGTCCATGGCAACGCTGCACGAACATCTCTACAAATCAGACAGTCTCGGATCGGTCGATCTCCGTTCGTATATCTCCGCGCTCGTTCGGACCCTCTCGCGTACCTACAGCAATCCGGGAGTCGAACTCGGCACCAACATCGACGTCGTGGCGCTTGACATCGCACACGCGATTCCGTGCGGGTTGATAGTGAATGAGCTCGTGACAAATTGCATGAAGTATGCGTTTCCTGATGGCCGGCGAGGGATCGTGCAGGTCTCGCTCCAGCAATCCTCCCCGAACGAGTTGACTCTGCAAGTGCGGGACGATGGCGTTGGCTTCACCGTACCGAGCAACCTGGAAGACTCTGCGACCCTCGGCTTGAAACTCGTGGCTATCCTTGCCCAGCAGCTGGAGGGAAATGCCGTCCTGGTGTCCGGCCAGGGGTCATGCTGCACGATTACATTCCCAGGCACTCCTCGCCCGGGAGAAAGGGGACACAGCGCCAGTCACACTGCTTGAACCTGCGCCGTTCCACACCAAAACCGGCATGTCTTGATCTCGATCAAGAGCACTTCTTAGCCTGCCTCAATGTCCCGTCCTGCCTCCCTGATGTATATTGGAATCATCAAACTCATCCAATATATAATTCGACTCAAGGAGGCTCATCATGGCACAGTGGACAATCGATGCCGCACATTCTGAAGTGAAGTTCAAAGTCAAGCACCTGGTGATATCGACGGTGACCGGACAGTTCAAGTCGATCCGCGGGACAGTCGAGGCCGGCAGGCCCGACTTCAGCGACGCACGGGTACAGTTCGAAGCGGATGTCGACAGCATCAGTACCAACAACGAGCAGCGTGACGGACATCTGAAGTCGGCTGATTTCTTTGACGCCGCGAACTACCCCACGTTGTCCTTCGTCTCCACTTCGATCAAGCAGAAGAGCGAAGACACATATCAGCTCACCGGCGATATGACGATCCGCGGCACCAAACGCAGTATCACGCTCGATGCTATCTACAACGGGACCGTGAAGGGTTTCGAAGGTGACGTCGCCGCATTCGAGATCACCGGGAAGTTGAACCGGCAGGATTTCGGCCTCCGCTGGAATGCGATGACCGAAACAGGTGGCGTGGTGGTGAGCGATGAAGTGAAGCTGGATATTGCCGTGGAACTGAAGAAAGTGGAGGTCGCTGAGGCCGTCGAAGCATAGCGACATTCGACTGAAGTGGCTGGAACACTTCGACTGTTGAGTGAAATATCACGGGTGGCAAGATTCAAGGGTTTTCCCGATATTGCTCGGGTTCAGCCCATCGAATCAGCCACCCTTCTTTTTGTCGGAGCTGCCGTGCAAGACGTTCGACCGATGTTCGACCGGTTGCGTGAACACGTCGCCAGACTCGTACCTCTCACCGATGAGGAATTTCTCTCCTGCACTTCGCTCATGGTTCCGAAGCGGGTCCGAAAGGGAAGCTACCTTGCCCAGGAAGGGGAAGTAGCGAAATATCTGTCGTTTGTGACAAAAGGGTGTCTCCGTGCGTATGGGATCGACAAGAAGGGAGAGGAACATATCGTCCAGTTCGCGCTCGAAGGCTGGTGGATCTCGGATCTCTATAGCTTTCTCACCGGCAAACCAGGGGAATATTTCATCGACGCGCTTGAGGATTCGGATGTTCTTCTCATCGACGCCAACGCATACGAAAAGCTCTGTACCACCGTCTCGAAATTTGAGCGGTACTTCCGCATTCTCCTTCAGAACAACTACATCGCGACTCATAAACGGGTGCTGGCGTCCATAGGGCTTTCAGCCGAAGAGCGGTATCTGCAAATGCTCGAAGATTACCCGACGATTGTTCGGCGGGTCGCTCAACGTCACATCGCTTCGTACCTCGGTATCACGCCGGAAGCGCTCAGCCGCATCAGGCATCGGATGGTGAAGGAAAGAGAGAAGGGGGGCACGGGAGGAGGGGAGAAAGGGAGAGAGGGAGAAGGGGAGAAACGGTGACGTTGAGACTCCGGGACCGTGAGACGTTGTGCGGATCCCACAACACTGACCACTGGTCACTGAGCACTGGTCACCGATACTACACAGTTCATCGTAGAAACGATTTAACGAATTCGTACAGGTCGGATTCGTTGACATCGGACACGGCGTAGTACGTCATCCCTTCCTTGTGCCATGCGACGATGTGGTACCCATTGTCGGTTGCAGGAGAGAACGCCTCTTCGTCCGGATGCGTCGTCGGCCAACTGAACAGGTTGATGACATGGAGCCGGCGCTTGTAGACGATCACAGCGACCGCTTTGTTGTCCACGTAGTCCAGCCTGCCTCCTGCCAGCACAAACCCATCAGCGCTGAGATCCCGAACCGTCGGGGAGAAGTCGACCTTCCCATCGAACCAGGGCTTCACGGTGTGCTGGTCGGAGGATACGACATCGATGAGATGGTCCGCCATCAACGATCGAAGATGGCTTTGCACGATTTCTTGAACGATCAGGTCGGAGCGGGAAATGCCGGAGACGTTCGCCGCAATCCACCAGGTCACACCCACGACGACAAAGATGGAGAATGCCACGGCCACGATCAGCGAAGGGTGGGGGATCCGAGGGCGATGGACGCCGGATTCCAGAAGGATCGCCCGTCTGATTTTTCCCTCGAACCCCGGGGGGGCGGGATAGACCATCGGCGGCTCGGCGAGGGATTTTGACAGCCACTGCAGCCGATTCACCTCAGCCAGGCACGAAGGGCAACCCTCCAGGTGGCGCTCCACCTCCTGGCTTGTCGCGGAATCGAGTTCGCCATCGATGAATGCGCTGAGCAGTTTTTTCACTTCAGTGCAGGTCATCGGGAGCTTTCCGTTTCGTTTCAGGTTGTGAGACAAGCTTCGACAAGCGTTTCCTCCCCCTTGCGATACGGGACATCACTGTGCCGATGGGGACGTTCGCGATCTCCGCAATTTCTTTGTATGACATGCCGTCCATGTCCCGCAAGACGATCGCTTCTCTGAATTCCACCGGCAGTTTGTCCAGGGCGATTTTCAGGAGAAGGCCGTCGATCGCCTGATGCAAAGCCGACTCGGCATCTTCCGTTCCGCTTCCTTCCTCGTCTTCGTTCAGGGGAACGTTCAGCGCTGATGGAGCGTGTTTTTCCAGCCAGGAGTAACCGACATTCCTAACGATGGCGAAGAACCACGCCCGGCTGTTCCCCCCTTTGTAGCCGTCGAAATATCTGAAGGCACGAAGACAGGCTTCCTGGACGACATCCTCTGCATCGGTCGAGCTTCGCGTAATCCACCGCGCAAGATTGTACGCGGCTGCAATGTGCGGCACAATCAGGTCTTCAAATCTCCGCGTGCGTTCGGATGAATGAGATGGCATCAGTCTCGGGAGACTCCCCCTGTTTGAAAAGACCCCCACCCCGGTGATTTTATTCCCCTCGGGTGTCGGGCCAACAATGCAGGGAATTTATGTCGCAGGTAGACGGTCATTTTCATAGAGGAGGCAGTCCTCGTGTATGTCATGAGTTCAGGAGGTGAAGAATGAGGGATCGAACGATTCTCGACAACCTCGGCAACGCCGATGGCATCGATCGAAGGGGCTTTCTGAAATGCATGGCCTGGGCGGGAACAGGCGCGCTCTGGGTCATCAGCGGCGGCATTGCGCGTTCGTACGGATTGAGCAAAATCATCGGCGGAGATCCGCTCGGTCATCGTGATGCTCTGCTGGCATCGGGGGATTTCTCGTTTGTGCAGATCAGCGACAGCCATATCGGATTCGCGAAGGACGCGAACCCGGATGTTGTCGGCACACTCCAGGCGTGCATCGCAAAAATCAATGCGCTTCACGGCATGCCGTCGTTCGTCATCCACACCGGGGATCTGACCCACATGTCGAAACCTAACGAGTTTGACACGCTGAATCAAGTTCTGCAGGGAGCCTCCACCGACAAGGTGTTCTTCGTCCCCGGGGAGCACGATGTCATCGGCGACAATGGGAAACAATTTCTCGATCGCTTCGGAAAGGGGACGCAGGGGGACGGCTGGTACAGTTTCGACGCGTCGGGTGTGCATTTTATCGGTCTCGTCAATGTTCTCAACCTCAGAGCGGGAGGTCTCGGTTTGTTGGGGGCCGATCAGTTGGAGTGGCTGGAACGGGATGTCCGCGGGCTCTCCTCAAGCACGCCGATCGTCGTCTTTGCACATATTCCCCTCTGGTCCGTCTACCCCGACTGGGGGTGGGGCACGGATGATGCTACCCAGGCGTTGACGTATCTCAAGAGGTTCGGCTCTGTAACGGTCCTGAACGGGCACATCCACCAGACACTTCAGAAGATCGAGGGCAACATCACGTTTCACACGGCAATGTCCACCGCGTTCCCGCAGCCTCCGCCTGGAGGCGCTCCTTCGCCGGGACCGATGAAAGTCCCGGCAGAGCGACTTCGCACGTTGCTCGGTCTCACCGCGGTGAATTATGTCGAGGGGAATCACTCGCTTGCCCTCGTCCAATCCACCCTCGCCGGGGGAAGTTCAGGTGAGAACCGGATGGACGATCAGGAGTCCGGCAGGCGGACGAGCACCGTGAGGCAGGGGGACGTCGACATCGTGAACTTTCGCTTCAGCCCCAGGATGCTGACGGTGCCGGCGGGCACGAAGGTCACCTGGACCAACCGGGATGATGTTCCGCATACGGTTACAAGCGTGAACAAAACGTTTTCGTCGCCGATGCTGGACACCGAGGAGAGCTACTCCAAAGTGTTCAACGAGCCCGGGACGTTCGACTACTTCTGCGCGATGCATCCGAAGATGACGGGGACCGTCCTGGTCGTGGCGCATGAAGCCGGGGCTTCCGGTCAATAGCAGCACCCATCCGGCACGATGGGATCACATGAGGATCCGTCGTGCCGGATCGCTTTTCGACGAATGCACTTTCATCCTCCTCATGAGCTCGTTATATTCTCTTCATGCAGAAAGGAAGGAAGCGCATATCTGCCGATGAAGCCATCAGCGGAACGTACGTCCGCATCTGGCGGATCGTGTCGATGATCCCGCGGGGGAAGGTTGCCTCGTACGGGACTGTCGCCCGGGTCAGTGGTTTTCCAAATCAGCCCCGCATGGCCGGCTATGCCCTCCACCACCTTCCGCCGGGATCGGACATCCCGTGGCACCGTGTGATCAATGCACAGGGAAAGGTGTCACTGCCTGGTGCAAGCGGCGATGAACAGCGGCGACTGCTCGAGCGCGAGGGAATTGTCTTCATTCGGGGAAAAATCGACATGAAGAAGTTCGGGTGGAAGAGGAGGTTGTGAATGTCGAATCTCCGATCTATATTGGTCTAAGCAATCGGCCTGCGTAACGCATTCCCCCCGGCCTTCACCCCGTTCTCTCCACAACTCCATCATGACTCAATGAATATTCTCAGCCGCGCATGCGCGAGAGGCAGCTCTGCGCTTCTTCTGGGCCTTTGCGCTCAACAGTTCGTGTTCGCTCAGGCATCCAGCTCAAACAGCGCACTCGATGTCACCTTTGAGCCGCGTTCAGTGAGCCTCGGAGAAGCGACAGTTGCTCTTCCGGGTTCAAGAGACGCGTTTACCAGCAACCCGGCAAGCCTGAGCGGATTGTCGGGCGCCTGGATCTCGTACGACCACCGTGGCATGGAGTGGACGAAATCGTTTGGCCATGACGACATGCGCTATCGATCGTGGAGCCTTGGGGCCGCGACGCCGATCGGCACGTTCCTCATTGAATATCGGCGTCAGGATTACGGTGAGTTTGAGGTGACGACGGTGGAATCTCCGGATGGCGCCGGCACTGCTGCTGTCTATAATCATGTGTTCGGCGTCGCATGGGGGAAGTCCTTCGGGTCATGGATCTCCGTCGGCGCGGCGATCAAATCCTTCACCGACGTTGAAACGGTGACCGGGAGTCCGGCGGCTTCGTTGCAGAGTCTCCAAACGCAGCCGGCATATCTCCTTGACATTGGAGTGCTTGCCCAATCCGGTTCGGTTCTTCGCTTACCCGGGTTGAAGGACAATTTTTCCGTGGGGGCATCGCTTCAGAATTTCGGCACAGACTACCGTATGACCGGTCAAGGGATACCAGGGCAGATAGAGAATGAATATTACGTCCCGCTTCCGAGAGCTCTCCACCTGGGGATTGCCTATGAGTTCGCTGTCTCCGGAGCTGCCGAACACGATGCGGACATTTTGAAAGCGACGGTCGTCGGTGAGTATCGTACAGTTCTCAATTCGTTTCCGAGCCAGCACGATTATCATTGGGGCTGGGGATTGGAGTTGACGACGTACGATATCTTTTCTGTACGCCTGGGAGGTTACCTTCAACCGTATGAATCGGTGTACGGCCGCGACCGTGTGTTTGCGATCAGGTACGGGGCAGGACTGCACCTCCCATGGAGTCTGGTAGCAAAAGATGCATTGCCGCTTGCCTTCTGCGTAGACTATGCCGCGATACCGCTCTACTCGGTGGATGTCTTCACATATTGGTCTTCTCCCGTCCCAGCAACGGCGAACGTCTTCACAGTCCGTCTCCAGTATGAGGCTGATATCTTCGGAGGTGGACAATGAAAACTCTCTCATGGATCCTCTCGTTACTTGGACTACTGTCCTTCGCGAGAGTCGGCTCCGAGGCTCAGCTTGTTTTCAATCCTTTTTCTAGCGTTACCAGATCAAATACATCCCTGGATTGGCCGATATCATCCCGTGGGATGGCTCTCGGTGAATCCACTGTGGCACTCTCTGGATACGATGATCCATTTGCATCGAATCCTGCCGGACTTGCAGGGTCCCATGGCGTCTGGTTCGAGTTTGCCCGACAACCCTTCTTTGTCAATTTCAATGATGATGAGATGCAGTATCGCTCATGGTCATTTGGCGTAGAGAGCCCTGTCGGGGTTTTCATGGCAACGTACCGTAGGCTCGACTATGGCAGGGCTTACATGTCAGACCCAGCTGATATAATCCCGAACGGAAAATTGCATCCCAACGACTTCACGGTCGGATTGGCCTGGGGCTACGCCATCGATCCGAGATTTCAGGTCGGTGTAGGAGTGAAGATGTTCAATCAGAACGATCTGGTCGGCTGGTGGGGGTCCCAACTCTCCGACGCAGACCTTAATGTGAAATCGGGTCCGGCGATTGTCTGTGATCTCGGAGTGCTCAGCAACACCGGCTCTCTGTTCGGCAAGGGGAAGGTACAGGACAATCTCAGTCTCGGACTCGCCCTGCAGGGGTTCGGTACTCCGTTCCGATACCATTATACGGGAGAGAGTTTTTACTACGATCCAGCGACCGGGGCAACGAGGATTGTTGCAGTCCCAATCGAGCATACTATCCCTCTCG
>DATJQB010000366.1:0-14271 GCA_035506075.1 Bacteroidota bacterium
GAATGCAAGTACTTTTAGCCTGCTCTATGCGGCAGATTTTGCGGATCGCCTCGAGCATGAGGTGCTCCCGGCTCTTCGCTCGGGATTTGTAGTTTTGGCAGATCGGTATATCTACACCGCATTCGCCCGATCGGTGGTGAGAGGCGGCGACCGGCAGTGGATTCGAAAAGTCTTCGGATTTGCCCTCGAGCCTGATGCCGTATTCTACATGCGGATCAACATCGAAGATCTGATCCCACGCGTGATCAACACGCAGAAACTCCAGAAGAGGTATTGGGAGGAGGAATCGGGGGAGGGACTGGACTATTGGGAATCGGGTATGGACCTCCGTCTCGGTGAGGATCTCTACGACAGTTTCATCGCGTATCAAAAGAGCATCCTGAAAGAATTTGACAAGATGACAACGGAATTCGATTTTCAAGCTGTCGACGCGTCAAAGGGATTCGAAGAAGTCAACAGGGCACTCAAGCAAGGCATTATTGCGGTACTTGATGATGAAGAAGCTAGCGAAAAACCTCGCCGCCATTGACGTCGGCACAAATTCCCTGCATCTGATCGTCACCGAAGTAAACGGTACCACTGGCCGATTCAAGACCCTGCATCGTGAAAAAGATGTCGTGCGCCTGGGTGCAGGTACGACCGACATGAAATACCTTTCGGAGCCGGCAATGTCCCGCGCTCTGGAGGTATTGCGCAGGTTCAAGATGGTCGCAGATTCATTCGGCGCTCCCGTTCGTGCGGTAGGCACAAGTGCCGTCCGCGAAGCGCTCAATCAGGAAGAATTTCTGCGGCGAGCGAAATCCGAAACGGGGATCACGATTGAAATTGCTTCCGGCTTCGAGGAAGCCCGCCTCATACATCTCGGTGTTCTCCAGGCGCTCCCACTGTTCAAGAAACGGCATCTGATGGTAGACATCGGCGGAGGGAGCACGGAGTTCTTGTTGGGCTATCGACGGCGGATACTCTATAACAACAGCCTGAAGATCGGCTCCGTTCGGCTTACCCAACGATTCTTTCCAAAGGGGGATGTAAGCTCAAAATCGATTCGCGAATGCTCTGAGTTTGTTCGAGGCATGCTGAACCCCGTGCGACGCGCTGTTCGCCAGGAGGGATTTGAGGCTGCAGCAGGTTCATCCGGAACGATTCTCAACGTTGCCAGCATGGTACGCTGGGAGAGGGGCGACTCTGAAGAACGATCTCTGAACAACGAGATCTTCACCCGTGAGGAACTTGGCACGATCGTCCAGGAGGTCCTTGATACGAGAAGATCAGAGGACCGGGCACAGATCGACGGGCTCGACCCGGGACGTGCGGATATCATCGTGGCTGGCTGCATCATCCTTCGCGAAGTGTTCAGGGAGCTTGGCATCAAGAGCATGATGGTGTCGGAGTATGCGTTGCGAGAGGGCATCATTCTTGACACAATTGAAAGCCTGCACCTCAAAAAGCCCACAAACCATCTTCATCAGCTGCCTCAGTCAAGCGTCCTCCATGTTGCGGAAAACCTGCACTATGAGCGAAGCCACGCGCATCAAGTCTCCCGGCTCGCGTTACGAATCTACGACCAGTTGCCGCGGTTACACAAGCTCGGTTCGCGCGAGCGGACCTATCTGCAAGCAGCGGCAATACTTCACGAAGTCGGATTGTTTGTCTCGCACGCGCAGCATCACCGGCACTCATATTATCTCATCCGCAACTCGGAACTGCTTGGATTTACCGAAAACGAGAAGGAAATCATCGCGTGCGTCGCACGATATCACCGGAAGAGCCACCCCAAACTCAAGCATGACGGGTACAACAGACTTTCAGCAGAGGATCAGCTCATCGTGCGTAAGCTCTCTGCCATCCTAAGGATCGCGGACGGGCTCGATCGCACTCACTCATCCAAAGTCAGGGATATCGGCTGTCGTTTGAAGCGGGGGTCGGTGACGTTCGCAATCCGGCAAGCTCGAAAAAAATCACTGGAAATCGAATTGTGGGGAGCGGAACGGAAGAAAGCTCTCTTCGAAGAGGTCTTTCGCACGACAGCCCGATTTGCAGGTTCACCGAGCTGAGAAATGTCACAACACCTGCTGCAGACGCTCTCCAACCACAACTGCATCCTCACTTGAGCTCTCCGCTACTGGATATCCATCTGGCGTAACGGCATGATGCGCATTGCCGGGACAAGCATAACGCAGCGTGTCCTTGTAGCGACCGATATAGCGCACCCGCTTGGATTCTTCAAGATATGCCAGGTCCAGTACAAGAAATGCATCCAGGCACGATCCGAATTGTGGGTCGACACCAAAGTCGTGGATTCGCACTCCCTGCCCAGAGCAAAGCTCCGTATACTGTCGGAACAACATCGGGATCGATTTCCCTTGTGCACGGAGCCTGAGTTTCAACCTGTTGAGGTCCTCTGCAGCGTCTTTTCCGGTGAAGTACTCGCGTAATTGCCGGCGCAGTTCCCTCGGAATTGTATACGGATTGAGAGCGCTGGCAAGCTGTTGATCGGCACCATACCACTTCTGATACACGTGGACAATTGCAGCCTGAGCATCGGCAGGGTAGATCCGGCTGATGGAGACCGGACCAAGAAGGTACCGCATGCCACCTCGCTGAGTCAGCACCGCGCCTATTGCCGCCCAAAGGTATTCAAGAACATTGCTATTCCAGTATTGCCGCTGCACGAAACTTCGCCCGAATTCGACTGCAGAAGGAATCATCGTGACAAGTTCCGGGACGAAGGAAAACAGCGACCGCGTGTACAAGCCATCAATCCCTTGCTTCCTCATGATCTCGGCTCCAAAGCCAAATCTGTAGGCACCGGCGATCTCGAGTCGTGTTTCGTCCCACACGAATAGATGATGATACGCTGCGTCGTATCGGTCAAGATCCAACCGACGTCCCGTACCTTCCCCGACATATCTGAATGTCACTTCGCGAAGTCGGGCAATCTCACGAACAATAGCGGGGGCCATCTGAGCGTCTGCCAGAAAGACTCGTTTTCCTGGCGAAGGTGAACCAAGTTCCTGACACATGCCAATCTCCTTCCGAAGGAGCCGTCGCTCGACAGGAAGAGCAATACCTGATTGCGTGAGGAAGGGACCTTTCCGTCCAAGGGGAAGAGATTCCACCTGTTTCCGAACCAGTGTGATGGCTTGCGCCGACCGGATTCCCCTGATAGAATCGGCGGGGATCAGTTCGCCGATCCTCACGCGAATACTCTTACCCTTCTGAAGAAAGAGCTCCCGGGGGAGCAAGAGCGTCGAGAGTTTCTTTGACAACACAGAAAGGATGTAGAACCACAATGAATTCCTCCCCTCCATGTGAAGCGGGAGTATAGGAGCAGCATGAGCCTGGGCGAGGCGCACAGCGCCTTTGTTCCAACGTCCATCACGCACTCCCCGAAGCGTTCCTCTCGCCACTTCTCCAGCGGGAAAAAACACCACCGCCTTTTCCTCCTCCAAAGCTCTGGAAATAGCTGCAATCTGATCTCGTCTGGCTTTTCCTCCAAATACGTCCACAGGAAGAAGAAACTGCCTCAGCCCCGGGAGGGCTCCCAGGAACTCATTCGCGACTACCACGACATCGGAACGCACAGTTCCGATGGCCCTGAGAGCTATGAGACCATCGAGGCCTCCGAGCGGATGGTTGCAAACGCAGACGACGCTCCCGAACGAGGGGATCCGCTCGAGTTCACGGGAAGAGACAAGAAATGAGATGTCTGCTTCCTCAAGCATCTCGTCAATGAGATCAAATCCTTTGAAGGTTCCGTGTTGACGGATGAAGTTCTCGATCCTTGCAATGTGCAGGGTTCTTCGCAGATACTGCTCAAATCGAATCCGGACGGATTCAGGAAGATTCTTCACAATGGGCGGAGCATGCTTACGAACAAGCGATTGGAGATCAACAAGCGGAGTCGAGTCGTGCATGATGTGATTGATGAGTGTGTGTGTCGGTGCGTAGATCGACCAACATACAAATTGAGTACGACGAACGTATTACGCCACCATTATCAAATCGTCAATCTGAAGACCTTCGCACTGAAATTGTGATCGCCGAAGTTAATGCTATGATTACACATGTGTAACAGTTTCGTAAGAGAGCAAGCGTACATTTGCGCCGATGCTAAGCTCACGCAGTCGGAGTTCCTTGCTCACCTGGTCGGGTGGCTTGTTGGTTGGCACGTGCATCGTCATGTGGGCATTTCGCGATTCCAACGTTGTGTCAATCTCCCGACTCCTGCTGTCAATGAAAGCTTCAGCGCTCGTCATTCTTATTCCATTCCTTGCCATTGTCTTCATGGACAGCATCGCCTGGAGAATACTCTTTCGCGTGCTTGGTGTGACCCCGCCCCTTGGGACGCTCGCGGTGGTGAGAACTGCTGGAGAGGCCATCGTTCTGACGATGCCGGGCGGTGTCGCGGCGGCAGAATCATTGAAACCAATTCTGTTACAACGGACCATGGCGCTTGATATCTCCATAGGAAGCGCGGCTGTATTCGCAAAGAAATGTTTCGTCGCAGTGTCGCAAGGCACATACGTCCTCGTGGGGCTCATTGCAGGAAGTCTCGTGCTCACCCGCTGGCAGACCGAACTCGCCGGCAAACCTCTCTTCACAACCGCCATGGCAGTAGCCGGGTTTGTCCTCTTTGCTGCCGGAATTGGCGGGCTCATGGTCGGTTTCTCGGGGCCCGGGTCACCACTCATGCAACGTTTGATACGCCTTGCTCCGACCAGGAAATGGGATCTTCCGGTGCGATCCTTCCTCGAGCGAACATCAGATGCGATGAAAGGCTTCCGCAGGCTTGACATCCGGGATGCTGCGAAGGTGCTTGGCCTTCTTATAGTGGCATGGCTTCTTGAAAGCGTCGAATCCTATCTTACCCTCATGCTGTTGGGGGTACGCATGCCATTCCAACAGGTCCTGCCGATAGAAATCGGAGTGTCGTTGCTCCGTAGCTTGGTCTTCGTCGTCCCCGGAGGGATCGGCGTACAGGAACTGAGCATCGCTACGTTGTTTTCGCTTGCTGGGATCTCAGATCCCGTCAACACTGCAGCGGCATTCACTGTCCTGCGAAGGATGAAGGAGTTAATAATCGTCGTAAGCGGACTCGGCATGATTGCATTTATCATGCGAAAGAAGAAGGCTGCACCATTGGCCGAACATATCACTGGTGAATAGTGAAGAAGCGAATTCTGTTTATCTGTGGCACTTATAACCAAACAAGTCAAATGCTCCAGATAGCCGCTGAGCTGGCGGAGTTTGAACACTGGTTCTCGCCCCACTTTGCCGATGGGTTCCTCGGAATGGCACAACGATTGGGCTTTCTTGACTTCACAACGCCGGGGAAGAAGTGGGTCAATCGCATCTTGTCCGTTCTAAAGAGCCGCAACGTGAAGATCGACTATCGAGGTCGCAGGGGACCTTATGCACTCATTGTGTTCCCAACCGACTTGATAGTCCCGTCAATGATCCGGAGAACACCTTCGGTGTTGGTCCAGGAAGGAATGACCGACCCCGAGTCTGCAACATTCACTCTCATCCGACGACTGCCGTTCCTGCCCAGATGGCTTGCAAGCAGTGCTGCCTATGGTCTGAGCGATGCTTATTCAGCCATTTGCGTTGCCAGCGAGGGATACCGCGAATTGTTTGTCAAGAAAGGAGTGCGTCGGGAGAAGATCAGGGTTACTGGCATTCCCGGCTTTGACAGGATTGTGGAAGCCAAACCGCGGCCCGAGGAAGGGAAAGGGTACGTTCTTGTGTGCACGTCTGACGCACGCGAAAACTACCGTTATGAAAATCGGAAGGCGTTTATCCGACGGGCCATGAAGATCGCAGCAGGAAGGCCCGTCGTCTTCAAATTGCATCCCAACGAGAAGTTGGATAGAGCCTGGAATGAAATCAGGCGTCATGCACCGACAGCCGAAATCATCATGTCGGGAAAAGCAGAGGACCTGGTACCAGAGTGCTCGGTGTTGATCACCAAATGGTCCACGGTCGCCTACACTGGGCTCGCGCTTGGCAAGGAGGTGTACTCCGATTTTCCGCTCGAGCAGCTCAAACAGCTGATGCCGGTTCAGAATGGTCGCGCTGCCCGGGAAATTGCAGCAGTATGCAGAGAGGTTCTCGGAGTGGAAGAGCCCGAGCTTGTACCGGAGGTGGCCCCATGAAACTATGCGTCATCATTCAAGCGAGGATGTCGTCAACGCGCCTCCCGGGAAAGGTCATGATGTCGCTCGGCGGACAGCCCGTTCTGGCCAGGATGATCGAGCGTGTCACAAGTGCGCACACGCCGTTTGATCTCGTTGTTGCGACGACCACAGACCCGGCCGACGAACCCATCGTCAGCTTGTGCCGGGACCTCAAGGTCGAATGCTATCGGGGTCATCCGACCGACCTTGTCGAGCGGCACTGGCACGCGGCAAGGATGGTCGAGGCAGATGCGCTCGTAAAAATCCCTTCGGATTGCCCTCTCATCGACCCCGGCGTTCTCGATCGGGTGCTTGGATTCTGGAACGCGTTCGAGGGACATTACGACTATGTGAGCAATCTTCATCCGGCCACATACCCGGACGGTAACGATGTTGAAGTTCTGACGATGGAAGCTCTTGCGATCGTGAGGCGTGAAGCACGGCAGGACTTTGAGAGGGAGCACTTGACCCCTTATGTCTGGGAGAATCCTTTTCGATTCCGGATCGGGAATATTACGTGGGAACGCGGTCTCAACTTTTCGCGCCGCTATCGTTGGACGCTGGATTATGCCGAAGACATGGACCTCATCACACATATCTTCGAGACACTGCAGATGAGGACCGGTCCGCTCTTTTCGCTCGACGACATAGTTCAACTCCTGCAAAATCACCCCGAGCTCGAGCGAATCAATTCCCGGTATCGGGGTGTCAATTGGTACAGAAAGCACATTGGTCAGCTTCATACAGTTGGCCATTCGGATACAGCAATGGAGCCCATCGAATGAACCTCCCGCCATCCCGTTTCGCCAACCTCGAGACCGAGGCGCTCAGCGTGCGTGAGCACATCATCCGGATGTCCGTCGATGGCGGATGTTTCATCGGAGCATCGCTCTCGTGCGCCGATATCATTGTCTATCTCTACAACTGCGTTTTGCGTATCGATCCGCACAACCCTCAGAATCCTTCACGGGACTATTTCTTTTTGTCCAAGGGTCACGATGTTCCCGCCCTGTATGGCACGCTCGTGGAACGCGGTTTTTTTCCGAGGGAACGATTGAGTTCTCATCTCTCTGTTGACGATTCCATCTATTGGCATCCAAATACACATGTACCGGGCGTGGAATTCCACTCGGGGTCGCTGGGACATCTCTTATCGGTTGCCGCCGGGGTGGCCCTGGATCTTCTCCTGAAGGGCGAAGGAAACCGTGTGTTCGTCCTCCTCGGCGATGGCGAGCTCAATGAGGGATCTGTTTGGGAAGCGATGCTCACTATTGCGGCGCTCCGCATCAGAAACCTTGTTGCGATCGTCGACAGGAACTGGTTCCAGGCGAATGTCGAAACAGAATCTCTCATCCCACTTGAACCGCTGGAGCAGAAATGGCGTGCGTTCAGATGGAACGTCATCACCACGAACGGTCATCAGTTCGCGGAGCTCCAAGCGGCGTTTGACGCTGCCCTGGGGCTCGAGGGACCAACTGCCATCATTGCCCATACCGTCAGAGGAAAAGGGCTGCCGAGCATCGAGCGGCGCGCGGACCGGTGGTTCGCCAACTTCACCCACGAGGAGCGTGACCGCCTTCTCGACGAATTGCACGGCCGGGCAACGGCCGATCTTGTCTCAGAACCTCTGGTTGTGCGATGACTCAAGTATCGTATGAAGAGATGTTGATCGATCTGATGAACCGGGACGACCGCATTGTCGTACTGACGGCCGAGAACCGGGCAGCGATTCGTTCACTCCCGCGTAGAGTCACAGATCGATTCATCGACGTTGGCATTGCCGAGCAGACAATGATCGGCATGGCAGCGGGTCTGGCTCTGCGCGGCCGAATTCCTGTTGTCCATGCACTTGCAACCTTCCTCACCATGAGGGCATTCGAATTCATCCGGACTGACATCGGCATCCGCAGATTGCCGGTGAAACTCGTCGGTGCGGTACCGGGATTCCTTTCCGAGGCAAATGGGCCGACGCATCAGGCGTTGGAAGATGTGGCACTCATGCGAGGAATTCCCGGAATGCGTGTCTTTTGCCCCGCCGACATCGAAGATCTTGTGGCGGCACTGCCGGCAATAGTCCATGATTCACACCCGTGGTATGTCCGCTATCCACTTGCCGATCAGTCCAGAAATCATGAACCGTTCGTCGCCGGCAGAGGTGAGGTGTACGGCCATGGCACTGATGTGGCGATATTAACATACGGTCTGCTTGTGAGAGAAGCCCTGGATGCTGCCCGCATCCTCAGCGACCAAGGACATGGTGTCCGGGTTGTCCACATGCGAACGGTGAAGCCGCTCGATTTTGAACTTGTCCTTTCGTGTGCGGAATCATGCCGCATGATCGTTACGGTCGAGGACCACTTCAGGACGGGGGGACTTGCGACGGCTGTCTCCGAATTGCTCGCCGAAACACAGGCACGAGCTTCTCTGGTGACCATCGCTTTTCGGGAACGCTGGTTCAAGCCGGGTCGACTGAGCGAGGTGCTCGCCCATGAGGGATTCGACGCTCGCGGGATTGCCAGAACAATCTCTGCAGAATTGAAATGTGAGGAAGGTTCGCGGGTCTTGCAGCATCTGAATCCCCGGACTGTTGTTTCAATCGTATGAACCCTCTTACAGAAGGAGCATCCATGACCAACGGAGTATGTCGAAACGAAACAGATCCTGTCATCCGTATGTCCGAAGAACTCTTCCGTCGCTCGCAAGGGTTGATACCGGCTTCAACGCAGACTCTCGCAAAGGGACCGGGACAATATGTCCGAGGGGTTGCTCCGAAATACCTGGAGAGGGGGAAGGGAGCGCGCGTGTGGGATGTCGACGGGAACGAATACCTTGATTATCAGATGGGGATCGGACCAATTTCTCTTGGATACGCATATGCTGCGGTGGACGCTGCAATAAGCGCCCAGCTCCGGGACGGCATCACCTTCTCAATGATGCACCCGCTCGAGGTGGAACTTGCGGAACTCATCCGGCAGATAGTGCCCGGTGCAGCAATGGTGCGCTTTAGCAAAACCGGCGCCGACGCAACAAGCGCCGCCATCCGCCTGGCTCGAGCCTTCACTGGAAGACGAAAGGTCTTATGCTGCGGCTATCATGGCTGGCATGACTGGTATATCGCAGTGACGGACAGGGCGCGCGGCATTCCGGAGGAGACGAGGGATCTCACCTTCACATTTACCTATAACGATCTTTCATCGCTTGAGGAGTCGTTGGACGACGATGTTGCTGCAGTAATCATGGAACCCATGGTGTTCGAATTTCCAACGGAAGGCTACCTTGCTGGAGTCAGGGACCTCTGCAGGGAGAACGGGACATTGCTGATCTTCGACGAAATGTGGACGGGGTTCAGAGTTTCCCTAGGAGGAGCACAGGAACATTTCGGCGTGACTGCAGACCTCGCTTGTTTTTCCAAAGCAGTGGCGAACGGCATGCCGCTCTCGATATTGACCGGCCGGGCGGATGTCATGCAACTCTGCGAACGCGATATTTTCTTCTTCACCACCTTCGGTGGGGAGGCCCTCTCGCTCGCAGCTGCAAAAGCGACGATCAACGAACTCAGGGATCAGGAAGTCCCAGCCTATCTCGATAATATCGGCGTCATGCTGATGGACGGCTTCAACAGTCTCGCAGGATCCCTTGGAATGAACTATGTCCGCTGCGCTGGAATGCCGTGTCGATCGATCATCCAGTTCCTCCCAGCCGCCGGGGATTCACTCTTGCTGAAATCGTTCGTTCAGCAGGAATTGATTCGTTTCGGCATTCTGTGGGGAGGATTTCACAACCTCTCGTTCGCTCACCAACCCGAAGACATCACCTACACGCTGAAAGCCTATGCGCGCATTCTTCCGATGCTCCGCAAGGCGATCGAGAACGGCAACATACGACAACAACTGAGGGGAGAGCCTGTCGAGCCGGTCTTCCGCCGTACGTCTAATTTCAACCTGAAGCCGGTCCCGAGCGAGATATCCCGATGAACAAGCAACATTTGAACCTGTTCGACCTGAGCGGCAAGGTCGCGGTTGTCACCGGCGCGGCCGGACTTCTTGGCAGAGAGCACTGCCTGGCACTCTCGAATGCGGGAGCGCATGTCATTGCTACTGACGCAAACATGTCCGGCTGCGAGAAGATGGTGGATGACCTGCATGGGCTGGGAACTGAGTCATTGGAACCATTGGAGATGGATATCACCAATCGGTCATCGATAGAAAGTGCGGCTGCCCAGATCCTCGCATCTCACGACAGGATTGACATTCTCGTCAATAATGCCGCGGTGAACGACGCTATCGAACATTCGCTGAAAAAAGAATATCCGGGATTTGAAACATTCGGCCTCGAGGCTTGGAATGGATCGCTGGAGGTGAACATTACCGGCGTGTTTCTGTGTTGCCAGGTATTCGGCGGTGAGATGGCAAAGCGTGGACGCGGAAGCATTATCAACATTGCCTCCACGTATGGCCTTGTTGCACCAGACCAGAGTTTGTATCGACGTCCGGACGGGACACAAGAATTCTACAAGGGACCAGCATATCCCGCCACAAAAGGTGCAGTGTTGTCTCTCACACGATACCTGGCTTCCTATTGGGGAAACAAATCTGTTCGGGTCAATGCTCTTTCGCCGGGAGGAGTGGAGAACGGACAGGAGAGACATTTCATTGATGAATACTCAAGGAGAACGCCACTTGGCCGGATGGCTCGCCCGAGTGAGTACAGGGGAGCATTGGTGTTTCTCGCAAGTGATGCGGCTTCATACGTCACCGGCACAAATCTCATCGTCGATGGAGGTTGGACCATATGGTAACTGCACACGTATTCGGCCAGGCACTAACAGCTGCCGAGTTGCAGCGGCGGGCGAAGAATGTCGTTCTGGTTCTTACAGATAATGATGGCGTGTTGACCGATAATGGAGTGTACTATTCCGCCGAAGGAGAGGCAATGAAACGGTACTCGATCCGAGATGGAATGGGAGTTTCGCGCCTACGTCAGGAAGGCATTGAAACGGGAATCATCAGCGGCGAGGGTTCGATGAGCCTTCTACGGAGGTCGGAGAAACTCCTTCTCAGTGTCTGCTACTTCGGCGTAGCGGACAAAGAGTCCGAGCTCTCGAAAATCCTTATGGACACGCATCTCAGCACAGGTCAGATTGCATATATAGGTGACGACGTCAATGACATCGGTATCATCCGGGCGATTGGGACTCACGGACTGACTGGAGCGCCAGCCGACGCCATGCCAGCTGTGAAGGAGATCGTCCATTTCGTCGGCCAGGTCCCGGGAGGACACGGAGCCTTCAGGGAGTTCGCCGAATGGCTTATTGCTTTGAGAAACCCCCAGCAAGACGAGACCACTTCGATTCCAAGTACTCTCATTCACGATGAGGTGACATCATGAACAAAACCCTCCGGGACAACGATCTGGGGTTGCGACTTCCTGCGCGCGTCTCTATCGGCGGCAAGCTCGTAGGCGAAGGAGAGCCCGTCTTCGTTATTGCAGAAATCGGGATCAATCACAACGGATATCTCGACGTTGCGAGAAAGCTTATCGATGCCGCATTCCTTGCCGGCGCAGATGCAGTCAAGTTCCAGAAAAGGACGCCTGAACTCTGTGTCCCGAGGGATCAATGGGAGATGGAGCGGGACACACCGTGGGGTCGAATGACCTACATCGACTATCGACACAAAGTAGAGTTTGGCAAAAAGGAGTACGAGGCAATCGACCGACACTGTCGCGAGAGGGGAATATTGTGGTTCGCGTCATGCTGGGACGAATCATCAGTTGATTTTATGGAGCAGTTCGATCCTCCGTGTTACAAGATCGCGTCCGCATCTCTCACCGATGAAGCGCTTCTCCTGAAGAAGATGGCGACGGGCAGACCGATTATCTTGTCGACCGGAATGTCGACGATGGAAGAAATCGAAAACGCGCTTGACTTGCTCGGGAACGACAACATCCTGCTGGCCCATGCTACCTCGACCTATCCATGCCCGCCCCACGAGCTCAATCTCCGCATGATCACCACGCTGCAACACCGCTATCCGAAAATACCGATCGGGTACTCGGGTCACGAAACAGGGCTCGCAACCACGTGGGCCGCGGTCGCACTGGGAGCGAGATTCGTTGAACGGCATATCACACTTGATCGGTCGATGTGGGGAAGTGACCAGGCTGCTTCTGTTGAAATAGGCGGATTTGTACGGCTGGTAAGCAATATCCGGGACATCGAGCGAGCGATGGGAGACGGCCAGAAGAAACTTTACCCAAGCGAATTGAAGCAGCGGGAAAAACTCCGTCGGGTTCAGACAGGATCTCTCACGAAGGAGCTCGTGACGGTTGCAGCGGGCAAGTAGCCTACGGTGGGAGAATGAGTCCTGAAATACTGTCGCCGGTCATCGTTTGCGCGGGAGCCCTTCTCATCATTCTGCTCGAGCGCAGGTTCCCTTACACACCAGGTCAGGAGTTTCTGAGAGAGGGATTCTGGACCGATCTGACGCTGTATGCGATTGCGCAAAGCTACGTTTTGAGCTGGGTGATCTATGCTATCATACATCACATCGATGCCGCCACGCATCTTACGCGGTTGAGGATCGTGACAGATTGGCCTCTGTGGCTACAGTGCTTGTTCTTCCTAGTTACTCATGACCTTTACATCTACCTCTTTCACAGGCTTCAACACCACAATTCAGTTCTCTGGCGAATCCACGAAGCGCATCACTCCGTCAAGGACGTCGACTGGCTGGCGGGGGCCCGCTCGCACTCACTTGAAATACTCATCAACCAGACGGTCGAATTTGCCCCCATTGTCCTCCTGGGCGCTTCCCCCGCAGTTGCTTTGTTCAAGGGTGTTATCGACGCAGTGTGGGGGATGTACATCCATTCAAACATCGACGTGAAATCAGGTTGGCTCCAGTATTTCATCAACGGGCCGGAGATGCATCGATGGCATCACGCAATCGAGATCAGATCGGGCGGCGTCAATTTTTCGACGAAACTCGCCTTCTGGGATTGGATCTTCGGGACCGCTCATCTTCCGAGGCCAGCCAAACCGTCGGGTTTCGGCCTCGATGATCCGAATTATCCATCCGGCTATGTCGCTCAGCACGTCTACGCATTCAGAGAGTTCTCCGACGGTTGACAATCATCACGGCTTTGTCCGATCATGGGTTTCTGCTCGTTCCCCACGTTGCTCGTCAACGCGATCATTGCTCTTTGCTCGCCAAGTACGCAAATCGTTGTCAGAGCGCAAACGAACCTTCATGATTTGGCAACGTTAGCGCAAGAATAGAATAATCTGTGTTGAGTACACTGGCACATTTCTTGTACTCCACACGCCTACGCCCGACAGTTTTGACCATCGGGCATTGACGAGATGTCCCACATACACTTCCTAGACTATCGACTTCATCGATGACGAGTGACAACACAGTGATACATTTGCGGGATCGCTTCTTCATTCATGAGGGTGCGATCCGGCGCCTCACATGGCTTTCCCTCATTCTCCTTTCCATTCCATTCTTTATGCAAGCCGGAACGATTCGCGGTATCGTCCGTTCCGCCGATACGCGTGAGCCACTCCCGGGGGCGAATGTCTTCGTCCCGACAACGAGTCTGGGTTGCATCGCCGACGCGACAGGCCGGTTTCAGCTTGCACTTCCACCCGGCACGTATACAGTCCGCGTTACCATGATTGGGTACGACCACTACGAAACGATTCTGGTTGTCGCGAGTGATACGTCGCTGATTGACTTCAATCCCATGCTGAAAGAACGCCCCTTGAGCGTGCCCGAAGTTGTTATCAAGGGCCGGAGAGACCGCGAGCTCGAATCATCTTCCCGGCTCGCAGAGAAACAAGCGAGCAGTATCATCAGCGTTGTCGGAGCTCAAACTATCGAACGATCCACGGACAGGACCGTTGCAGATGTTCTGAGCCGCGTCCCCGGCCTCTCGGTGAGTCGCGATCGCAATGGGGAAGGGCAGTATGTAGTCATGCGCGGGCACGATCAGATGGATATCAACACAAGCGCACTGTTCGTCAGCTATCAGCCACTTCTCCAACGACTGGTTCGCACTCGATGGAAGCAACGACTACCATCTTCTG
>DATJQB010000367.1:0-2162 GCA_035506075.1 Bacteroidota bacterium
CCGGTTGCGGCGGGCTGGAATATGATCGGCTCCATTTCCGCGGCACTCCCATTTTCCGGCGTAACGTCGATCCCACCGGGGATCGTCAGTTCATTGCTGTACGCCTACACCGACGGCTATCATCCAACTGATACGATTCGGCCGGGGTTCGGGTATTGGCTGAGAACGTCTCAACCGGGGGTGCTTGTTCTTGGAAATGGGTCGTCGCTGGTTCCGAAGTCGGGAGATGGATCGTTTGCAGGAGCATCGAAGTTGAGTTTCAGCGATGTGGATGGTCGCGAACAGGCGCTCTATCTTTTGGATGGAACATCCTCTCCCCGTGATGGGGCGTTGTACGCACTGCCACCAGTGCCGCCGTCGGGCGGATTTGATGTCCGGTTTGCCTCGGGAAGGATCGCGCAGAGCATCGGCAACACTGAATTCAGCCCAACAACCATCATCGTGTCATCCGCACATTACCCGCTATCGGTCCGCTGGGAAACGACACCGGCATTCTCCGGCGTGTCGCTGAGCATCGGAACAGTGAAACACTCCCTGGGAAGTTCCGGAGAAGCAACCGTAGCGTCTGCGAACGAACGCCTGTCGATCGACGCCGCTGCACCGGCGAATCTTCCGGGAGGATACGCGTTGTACGACGCATATCCTAACCCATTCAACCCTGTTGCAACCATCCGCTACCGGCTGCCGGTCCGGAGCCGCGTCTATCTTGCTGTATACGATATCCTCGGACAGCAGATTGCGACGCTCGTCAACGGTCTCCAGGCGGCGGGAATCCAAACCGCTGTCTGGAATTCGGTCCAACATGCCAGCGGAGTTTACGTTGTGCGGTTCGAGGCGGGCGCTTCGGATGGGTCTGGCAGCTCGGCGCGTGAGACAATGAAAATTGTTCTGCAAAAATGATGTTGATGAATTCAGAAACAAGAGGAGAGTGAGACATGTATAAGGTGTTCAGCTGTATTGTGTCCATCATAGTTGTAGGGTCGGCTTGTGCGGCATTTGCGCAGGAGCCAAATCAAAAGAGGGCTTCTTCCGAAGCGAGGATTAGCGGCGAACTTGTCGACCTCAAGTGTTACCTGACCTCGATGAACAAAGCGAAAGGAGCGGGGCACAAAGACTGCGCCGTGGAATGCATCAAAGCCGGATTGCCCGCGGGAATTGTCCAGGACAGCACCCAGGAATTGTATCTTGTGCTACCGAAAGCCGGAATGGACGGGCACAACGATGAACTTGCCCAATTCGCGGGGGAAAACGTCACGCTGACGGGCACGGTCCTCCGGAGGAATAACCAGAATGTATTCCTGTACTCGCGGATCGAATCATCAAAGTAACGTCAAGCTCGGATATTGGTGACAGCGCTTCTGGTATCTTGAACGCTGAAGCTGGAAATGCAGAAGAAATGTCTTACAATTGTTTCATCATATTGAATGTTGTTCCTTTTGATAATCACATTACTCATGGAGAGACAGATGATCCGCACAGCGAGCATCCTCGTTCTGCTTTTCGTTCTTACTTCGATGTCCCCTGCCGCGAAACACACGGTTACCAATGTGAGTTATACATTCTCACCTGCCACACTGACGATCAATGCCGGTGACACAGTCATTTTCTCGCTCGCGTCGATTCACAGCGCGCGGGAGGTGAGCCAGGCCACCTGGGATGCGGACGCCAATACGTCTGATGGGGGATTCGACACCCCCTTCGGCGGCGGCACTGTTGTGCTGACGCAACAGGGAACATACTACTACGTCTGTTTGAACCACTATTACATGGGGATGAAGGGAACGATAACGGTAACTTCAGCGACGGGCGTCGAAGACAATCATGCAGGCATCCCGAAGGAATTTATTCTCCGGCAGAATTACCCCAACCCGTTCAACCCCAGCACCGCGATCAGCTATGACCTCCCCGTGACGAGTGGAGTGGTGGTGAAAGTGTTTGATATCCAGGGAAAGCTCGTGGAAACACTCGTCGAGCAGGTGCAATCAGCGGGGTACAAAGTGCTGCGGTGGGATGGGAGCGGACATGCGAGCGGCATTTACCTCTGCAGACTGGAAGCAACCCCTGTTTCGCGTAATCAGCAGCCCTTCACGCAGGTCAGAAAGATGCTTCTCGTACGGTAAGACCCCCTCGGCGCGGTGTGACTAGCCCTTCTTCAACGCGAG
>DATJQB010000368.1:0-6658 GCA_035506075.1 Bacteroidota bacterium
ACATTTGCGAACACCTGTCCACCTCCTTCCTCCGATTCAAATTCAAGAAGGCGTTCCGCTTCTTCGTCGAACACCACGCGCAAGGTGTCAGGCGCGCCAAATGCGTGAGGCAGAGGTCTCACGAACAAGAGTACCAGCAGGCTTGTTCTTCTCAAGTTCATACGATTCACCTGGAAAGTGTGCAAGAAAGTTCGATCTGGTGTGACCATCCGAGTTGTGGATGAGTGTATCCGGCGTACGAGAAGGTGATTTGTGAGACTCTGACATCAATTCCGACTGCCATCTTCTGCGGGTTGTTCGCCAAACCGAATCGCGCAGTGACGACATCGAGAAATTCCTGTTCGTAGCCCAGCTTCAGCTCAAACGGAAACCGGATATCCTTTTCCGACTCGAGACAGAGACGTGAGGTGCGGCTAAGTTCGAAGCAGAACCCGAACGATTGTGTCTGAGGAAGGGCCTCGCCGGTTGACCCGATCCTGGCGGCTGCCACGTTCTCCCATTCAAATCCGAGGTGCACCCCATCAGCGACGTCAATGAGTGCCCCGCAGTTGGCTGAACTTGTCGCAACTGATCCATAGCGTTCAATTGAAATTCTTGTTGCGTTGAGCGTCCCGCCGACGGACACGCCGCCGACGAATGTCTTCCCCACTCCGACCGACACGGAGGTCTCGCGGTACAGATCAAATCCAAACTGCCTCCCGACGACCCCGAACCCCGACGTTCCGAATGGAATTGCCATGGCAATGCTCGTCGTGCGCAGTTCCTTCATCCCGAACTGCCCCGGACACAGGAACGCAGCAGCCTGCCATCCGTCCAATGATGAAAGGCCGGCAGGGTTGCTGGTGGTGCACCACTCGCTCCCACCGATGGCAACAAACGCGCCGGCGAGACCGATGGCGCGGGTTCCACCTCCAAGACCTTCAGGAACGCACAATGATTCAGCCGAACAAAGAAAAAGAAGTGCAACAAGTCTGAACACCGGCGGGCCCTCCCTTGTGGGTAGGTCGGGAATTGGCTATATTGGCTTGAGAAACCATCAGAAGTGGGGGAAACATGAGATCGCTTCGCGTTGCTGAACTACTTGGAATCTTGCTGCTGTGCGCGGGAATTGCGGCAGCTCAGGAGTTGAATTGCGAAGTTACGGTGAATGTCGACAACATCACGTCGGGGCAGCGAGACTACCTGCGGACGTTTGGAGCGGATGTCAAGAAGTACCTCAACAACAATCGGTACACTGATGAAGATCTGAGCGGCGAGAAGATCGACTGCTCCATGACGATCTTCTTCCTTAACGGCGCCAACGACAAATACAGCGCGCAGGTTATCGTCGTCAGCCAGCGTCCCATCTACACCGGCGTAGAGAAGTCCGGAAAGAACACACAGGTCATCAGAATCCTCGACGACCGCTGGGACTTTCCGTATGTCCCGAACCAGCCGATGTCGAAGGACGACTACAGGTTTGATCCGGTCAGCTCGTTCCTTGACTTCTACGCGTACGTGATCATCGGCCTGGACCTCGAGACCTATACCGCCCTCTCAGGCGCACGCTGCTTCCAGAAGGCGCTCAACATCTGCAACCAGGCGACGGCCTCGGCGTACGCGAACGGATGGACCTCCACGTCGGGCGCTTACAGCCGGTTCGGATTCATTGACGAGCTCACGAACATGAAGTACCAGGTCTTCCGTGACGCGTTTTACTCGTATCACTTTGACGGGCTGGATCTTCTCGGAACTCAGCCTCAGGCGGGGCAAACAGCTATGTTGAAGGCTATTGAGGGAATTGCAGATCTCCGGAAAAAACAAAATCCGCGGAGCGTGCTCGTAAAGGCGTTCTTTGATTCCAAGTACATGGAGATTGCCGACAGCTTCCTCTCATGGCCCGACAGGTCCGTCTACGAGCGGCTGACCGCTGCAGACCCGCCGCACCAGGGAACGTACGACACGTACCGGCAAAAGCAGTAGTAACAGCTTGATCACTCTATCGTAATGCGTTTGATTGTGTCGCCGATCTGAATCTGATCGACAACATCCATTCCGTTGATAATCTTTCCAAACACCGTGTAGCGCCCATCGAGATGCGGAGTAGGCTGATGTGTGACGAAGAACTGACAACCCTCAGTATCTTTGCCGGCACTCGCAATTCCAACCGCGCCTCTCACAAACTGAGCAAACGAGTACTCCGTTCTGATTGAAAAACCCGGCCCGCCCCACCCATCTCCCCTCGGATCGCCCCCCTGGATGACAAAATCCGGCACGACGCGATGGAACGTCAACCCGTTGTAGAATCCTTTCCGCGCAAGCTTGACAAACGTGAGCACTGTAAACGGTGCATCGTCCCTCCCAAGCTCGATCGTAAACGTACCTTTGCTGGTTTCGACCGCGGCGTGTGCGTTGGCCGGGATTGATTCCAGCGCAGGCCAATCATAATCGGTGTGAATTGCCTTCGTCGATTTCGGGACCCTCGAGGTGTAGTCGGTGCCTGTAATCTGCCTCAATGCGATCGCTGCAGAGAGGGCAACCGTTCTGTCCGGATCAGTCAGCGCTTTTTCCAGGACAGGAACGAACCGCTTGTCTTTCATGCTCCCCATCGCGGCAGCCGCAGCCTGCATCGCCTCGACATCATCCGGCGAAGCGAGGAGGGCGTACGCGTCTTTCAATGCAAGGATCAGCGTATCGGCCAGTTTCGAACCGCGGAAAAGGCCGAAGTAGGATGTGTCGGCGAGGGCGTTCGACGCCAACTGTGTAATCGCCATGTCCTTTCGCTTAAGGGCATTGAGAGTCTTGCGATACAGGATATTTTTCGCATCTCCCCACTCCTGTGCGTCAGATCTGAATTTCTCAAGCGTCGAGGGTGTAAGGTATCTCCGAATAAAATCCCAGGCCGCCATCGCTATTCGGACGTTCGGATCATCCAGCATGAACAGCGTGATGGACAGGCTGCGGCCGGTTGGAATGTAGCTCAACGCCTCGATCACCTTCGTCTTTTCACGAACCGAGAGGTTCTTCTCAGCGAGGAAGTTCATGTGAGTAAAATCCTCCGGGAACAGGCGGGCAAGCGCAACAATCGCCTCTCCCCTGACAAGTTCCGCAGAGGGGTTCTTCGTCTCGGCCAACCGCAATATCTCCTGGCGCAATGTCGCGGTATCGGCTGCCGATTCAATGGACTGGATGGTGAAGCCGTATAACGCCTGCAGCGCAGCGATCTTCACGTGATCGTTCGGTGAAGAAAGGAAATCCGTCAGATCGTCCACCTTTTCAGGCGAAGCCTGGGCAAATGCAGCAGTCGCTTTCACAAGCTGGACCTCTACTTCCCAGTTCGGGCGGAGACTGTCATCTGAGCGAATTGAATCGACTAGGTCGGGGGCGTAATCCGATTTCGACCGTCCGAGGAGCGTGACGAGATTCAACCGGACGTCCGGGTCGGGATCCTTCGAAACTGCCGTTAACAGCGATTCGCGCTTCGCGATTTCGACATCGATCAAGCCGTGCGGTGCTGTTCTCCAGAGCGCGAACAGCGACTTCCATCGTACTTCAGCATTTGGCTGACTGAGATTTTCAAAGCAAAACCAGATCGATCGCTCGTTCTTGATTCCCCGGAGGGCGAACCGTGCAACGGACATGGCCTGGCCGGCCATTATTTGCGGACTTGCGCTCCCCCTATCAAAATCGATGACCGCATCAAGCGAACTCTCACGGCCGATCCTGCCGAGTGCCTCCAAGATGCGCACGACAACGTCTGGATCAGTCTCCTTGCTCAACTTCTGAAGAAGCGAGTCCTGGTACTTCGACGGCCCTGTCTGCCCAAGAGCGAACGCTGCAGCGCTGCGCACCCGCGGATCATTGTCGTTCAGCAACGCCGAGACCTGTGCGCTTGTCGCTGTGTCCTGTATGTTGGCGAGGGCGATCAGTGCTTTGAACCGGATCTGGGCATCCCCGTCTCTGAGATATGAAACGAGTTTCCCGTCTCCGAGCGAGCGCTGATCCTGAAGCATCAGGATTTCCCGCTGGGCATCGGACAACTTCTGGCCGAATGCCACCATTTGCAGCACGATCATCACGAAAACCAGGCGAGTCAATCGCATTACCGTAGAACCTCCATATACTCTGTCTAGAAATAGGGGCGCACTCGAAACGTAACCCCGACCCTGTTTTCCACGAATTCTCTCGCAGAGGCCGTATCGACTTCATCGATTCCGACGATCGTCATGACGACTTCCGGAAGGTGCTTTTTGCATTCCTGTGCGAATTCTATCATCGCTGTATGATATCGTTCTCCGTCAAGTCGCATGATGCGGCCGTACTGGGCCGGGTCGACGGAGTTCAGACTGATCGACACACTGTCGATGAGTCCCGCTAATTCCGGCACAATGTTCCGATGGTTGATGATATTGCCATGACCATCCGTGTTCAACCTGACCCGCCCGCCGTGTTCCTTCGTCCATGCCGCGACCTGTTTGACGACATCCAGTCTGATTGTCGGTTCGCCGTACCCGCAAAAGACCACCTCATCATATGCGCGCGGATCGCCGATGGCGCTGATCACTTCTTCTGAGGTGGGCTCCTTCTCAATTTTGAGGTTATGCCCCTTGACGATTGCATCTCCCTTCCTGTCGCAGAAGATGCAGTCCGCGTTGCAGCGAAGCGTGATATTAAGATAGAGTGAATTTCTGAGCTTGTAGGCAATCCGCGGAGGATCCGCAGGTCCTATACCGAAGAGCCTCTTCGTATTGAACGTGGCCGTCCGAGCAACATCCTCTTCAGATACTCCAAACACCTCGGCAATCTTTTTGGCAATCAGCACAACGTTTGCGGGTTCGTTGCGTTTTCCTCTCAGGGGAACCGGAGACATGAACGGAGAATCGGTCTCGAGAAGGATGTGATCAAATCCGGTCTTCTTCAATGTCTCGATCGCAGGCGAATTCTTGAATGTCACGATGCCCGGATACGAAACCAGGAAGCCCAGGTCCAGCAACTTCCACACGTCCTCCGGACCACCCGGGAAACAGTGAAATACACCGCGCAGGGCAGGATATCGCGTGTGAACGCCGTCGCCGGTTTTCCTCCATTCCGGATGCTCAGTAACGGCTGATTGAACAGCCGAGAGCGCATCTTCCAGCGATTCGCGTGTATGCACAACGACAGGCAGGTTCCTGCGGATAGCGATGTCAATCTGCTTGCGAAAGACCTCTCGTTGCACATCGCGCGGTGAGAAGTCGTAGTGGTAATCAACTCCAATTTCGCCGATCGCAACAACCTTTGGACTGTTGCTCAATTCTTCTATCTGGTGCAAAACGTCCGGGGTCGCCTTCGATGCATCGTGAGGATGAATACCAACGGTGGCAAAGACATCGTCATGGCGCTGTGCGAGTTCGACCGCCTCGCGGCTTGTTTCCAGCGTCGTCCCAGGCACGATCACAGCTTCAATTCCGGCATTCCGCGCCCTCGCAAGGACATCGTCGATGTCGGATTTGTAGTCTTCGAAGAAGATATGTGCGTGTGAATCGATATACATCGGTCGTTCTAACAGGACGAAAGTTCAGAAATACCGCAACGGGGACTAAAATACTCACAACTTCACTCTCTTGCAAGGAAGGAGTGACCGGATCGTGGCGAAGAAGACAGAAACGGAGAAGGAAGTCTAGAACAAACCTTCGAGTGTCAGGTAGTAGGTTCGGACGGGACCGAGGTTTCCGAGAAGCTCGACGTAGGAGTAATTCAGGAGGTTGTTCACATTGATGCCGACGCGCATGGGCACACCAACGTTGAGGAGATCGTACGACGCCCTCACGTCGACAATTTTGATGGGAACGCGCGCATCGCCGTCGACGATCGGCGCAAGTCGCACCAGACTTTCGTCAATGTTTTCGATGCGAGAAAGGTACCGCACATCTGTCGAAACTCTCAGACGGTTGAACGAAAACGTTCCGTTCGCGTAGAGCAGATGGCGCGGCCGAAACTTCAGTATTGAATGATCCGAGAGATCGATCGGCCAGACATACGTATAGCCAACATCGGTCGACAGATAACGCCTCCACCATTCGATGTGCAGGAGCGACTCCATGCCTTGAATTCGTGCGCGGGTCACATTCTCGAACTCGATGACCGGCCCTTCCACCTCCACGTTCGAGGATGGATCCGGATGATACCGCTTTACCTCGACACTCGGTTCGATAAGGTTCTTGAACTCGTTGCTGTACAAGGCGAGGTCCAGGGACACGAATCTGCCAAACGTTCTGCTGCCGCCGATCTCGTATGAAACGCTGGTTTCGGCTTTCAGGTCCGGATTCGGCAACACCGCAACCGCCGAGACGTTTGTCGAACTTTCGATGTAAAGCTCCCCGATTGCAGGATATCTGAACCCTGATCCGAACGAAGCCCGGAGGCTCGTTTGCCCGTCCGGCGTGTAGACGAGACCGATTTTTGGATTCAGCTGCGACGTCGCCGCGAGAATCGACACTCTCTCCCAATCGTACCGAAGTCCACCTGTGAGCTTGAGCTCGTCGCTGATGCCGAACTCATCCTGAGCGTACATGGCGATGCCGGCGCCCGGGTGCGTTCCAAAGAGATTTGCTGTCACTTTGTCGTAGTTGCCCGCAACTCCAAACGTCAGAACATTCGATTTGTCAGCATCGTACGTTGCCTGCACGTCAAAACTGAA
>DATJQB010000369.1:0-7786 GCA_035506075.1 Bacteroidota bacterium
CTTGAGAGGTGTTCCAGTTCGCTGTAAATCCTGTGCCGGAAATGGAAGAGGCTGCCGCCACAACCGGACTGGGGGGCAGGGTTGCGACGGTTGAGGTGTTGGAGTTCCCGCTCACTCCTCCTGAATTGTACGTCCGCACCCTATAATAGTAGGTTGTGCCGGGAGAGAGACCGGAGTTGACAGAATAGTTGTTCACATTCGTCACATCCAGATTTTCGAAACCTGTGACAAATGTGCCGACGTCGAAGGTTGCGGTCCGTGAGACGTCGAGGAAATATCCCGTCGCACCGGCCACGGAGCTCCAGTTGGCGGTGAAACTGCTGTTGGCCACGCCGGTCGCCGATACTGCAGTCGGCGCGCCTGGCGCGGTGAGAACCGTGATGACTCCGGAAGAGTTGCTTGTCCCGCTGCTATTCTTGGCCCGGATCCGATAGTAGTAGGTTGTGCCCGGGTTGAGATTCGAGCTCACCGAATAGGTGGTCACGTTCCCGACGTCAACGTTGGACCAACCGGAGACCGGAGAGCTGAACAGGTTGTCCGTTGCAACATCGAGCAGGTAGTTCGCAACGCCAGACGCCGCGTTCCAGTTCGCAACGAAGCTCGTTGTGGAAATTGAAGTGGCTGACGCCGCCACGGGGTCAGGTGGGACAAGTGTGATCGTTGTCGTGTTCGAATTGTCGCCCGCACCGGATCCGTTGCTTGCACGAACCCTGAAGTAATAGGTCGTGCCGGCCGTAAGCCCGCTGTTGACGGCATACGTTGTGACGTTGCCGACGTCGAGATTATTCCATCCAGTCACGTAGCTTGCAAATGTGTTCGAGGCTGACACGTCAAGGAAGTATTTCGTAGCTCCGCCGCATGCATTCCAGTTTGCGTTGAAACTTGTCTGGACTGCTCCTGTAGCTGCTGTGGCGACCGGAACGGGTGGAATAGTGACGAGGCTGACGACGTTGGAATTGTTGCTGGTACCACTGGCGTTGTGCGATCTCACCCTGTAGTAGTACGCCGTTCCCGACGACAGGTTGCTGTTGACAGGAATGGTTGTCGCATTGCCGGCGTCCACATTGGTCCAGCCGGTTACTGGGGCTGCAAACAAATTGTCCGTGGCGACGTCGATGGTGTAGTTCGTGGCAGTTCCCGATGCACTCCAGCTTGCGACAAAACTCGACTGCATGACCGATGTGGCTGCAGAGGCAACGGGATCCGAAGGAACAGTAACAACGGTCACCGAATTTGAATTCCCGCTGATGCCGTTGCCGTTCGTGGAACGGATCCTGTAGTAGTAGGTCGAGCCTGCGCTCACTCCCGTGCCTACAGCATACGACGACACATTGCCGGTGCTCAGATTCTGGAAGCCGGTGAGAAATGTGCCGGTGCTGAAAGAAGAGTTTGTCGAAACATCGAGGTAATAGCCGGTGGCGCCGGCCGCGGAGCTCCAAACTGCAGTGAACGATGTTTGTCCTATTGGAGTAGCCGAAGCAGCTGTCGGCGTGATTGGGGCCGTCGTCAGGGTAATTGTGTTCGAGTTGAAGCTTGAGCCGTAGCTGTTGGCTGCACGAACACGGATGTAGTAGGCCGTTGTCGCAGAGAGGTTTGTGCTGACAGTATACGAAGTGACGTTGCCGACATTGACGTTGGACCAACCTGTCACGAGTGATGTAAAACCGTTGTCAGTTGCAATGTCAAGATAGTATATCGTTGCTCCAGCAACGGCCGACCAATTGGCGGTGAAAGTAGTAGTTGAAATACTCGTTGCAGCTGAAGCCACCGGGCTTGACGGGGCGGTGGTGACAGTGGTGATGTTGGAGTATCCGGTTACACCGTCCACATCGTACGCCCGCACGCGATAGTAGTAGGTCGTTCCGCTGCTGAGTCCCGAGGAGACTGAAAGGCTGGAGGCATTCCCAACATCCAGTGCTTGGTAGCCTGTCAAATAGCTCGAGAAGTTCGCGTTCGTCGATACATCGAGATAGTACCCTGTTGCACCGCCCGAAAGGGTCCAATTCGCATTGAACGATGAAGTGGTGACCGCTGAGGCCGCCGATGTTGAGGGGTCGAATACAATGGAGCGATTGTTGAACGATCCAACCCCGGACATTGTTCCGTTTCGGTTCGACGCACCAACGTTGGCTCCCGAGCCGACGGAAACACTTGCCGAAGGACCTATCGTGACCTGACTCTGCGAATAGAGTGGATAGCAGAAAGATGCAAGTGCCAGGAGTGAGAGCAGCTTTTTCATGGAGTCCGGTCGACTATTGTTCGTCGCATCCGCTATACGCTGAATCCTCTCCAACTGCACAACCCCTCAGCGCCGCGAAGGCGAAGTGATTGGCTTGTGCCGGTCCCGATGCCGCCAAGCCTGCAAAGTGGTGCAACGGTGCATTGAGTCCAGTGCAATCAACGCCTTGCCACCGCTCCAGGGATTGCTCTCGGCATGTTGAGGCGTGTGCACTCTCGTGCGTGGGGCTTGCGTAATCGACGTGGATGGATCGTGGATCCGCAATGACGGCCCCGGGTGTTTCGCACGGTACTACTTGTGTGAGAGTTCGATCGGGCTTCTTGTCTTCAGGATCTTCAACTGTTCCTGGAGCTCGGCCTTGAGAGAGCGGAGGGCGGCAGCCTCATCGGAAAGATCCTTCATCCCCGCAAGTTCTTTCTTCAGAATTCTGTTCTCTTCCGCAAGAGCAGTATTCTGTTCCTGGACGAGTCGGAGGGTGGCCTGAATCTCCCGGGTACGTTTCTCGAGCGCCTTGATCCCCGCCATGTTCACCCCATCGATTGAGATGGAATTGATACCGAGGCTGTCTGTTCCACCGAGATGGAACGCGGCGTAGAAATCCTGGGCCATCGGACCGATATACTTTTCACGCGGGTCGGTCTTTTTATAGTTCCATTCGGTGACCGGGATGTTCCGGAGTTTCGCGAGCAACTCCTCTCCGTCCACCTCCCTGAAGTTTTCCTTCCTGTTCCGATCACAATAATTTGACCACCCGCTCTGACCGTGACGCATGTAAACGCCGGCAGTGGAATCGGGATAGGAGGACCACAGTCTGTACCCACCGCTGAAACGCATCGTCAACTGATTGTCCGCCGAGGAATACGACGTCTGAAAGTACGTATCGTCTCCAACCACCATGGATCCATCTTTGCCGTTCGTATCGGCTCCGGAACCTACCGCTACGGAATAGATGCCCGACGCGCTAACCTGAGTCCCCAATGCGATGGCGTGTGTTCCGGATGCATTTGAGTATGATCCGAGCGAGAGCGAGTAGTCAGCCGTGGCTTTGTTGTACGCTCCGAGAGCGGTAGAGGCCACCCCCGTCGGACGTGCCTGGTATCCCATGCCTATGGAATAGAGTGCCATGTTCGTGACTGACGAGCCGTTGTCGTCCCAGTAAGTGGTCTCCGCCATGCCAACCCGGAATGCTCCTTTTCTGGGGTACCAGTGTAACCGAACCCCTGCCCCAAGAGCTGTTACAGTCCCGGAATTGACGGTGCCGGTGACGAGAAGTCCATCGGTGCCGCCGACTTCCAGCTGTGCGCGGGGAGTGGCGGAAACATTCGTTCCAATCCCGATGTGTCCGTTTGTTTGGTTCAGCCTGAGGAACGTATTCACTGCATCCTTGATGTAGAAGAAGCCGTTGGCGCCGATTGTGTTTGTAATATCCTGCGCGTATGCAGTCGCAGCGAACAGCATCGTGAGGAGGAGGAAGGTTTTTCTCATACCCCTGTTCCTTGCATTATGATTGATCACTCGGGGACAGCGTGGAGTTGTACACGAAAGGTGACGTCATGGACCTTATCGAATGGGTCTCCGGCAAGCAGGGTTTTTCGCGGATTCTCCGGTGTGCGTGCTCGTGTCTTCTTGTTGCAGCGAAGATGCTGCGCAAGGGAAAACGATCAAACGGCGCTTGCAGGCGAGCGTTCTGATTTCCAGAACGGTACTACTGATGTCCCAACAACCCCGTGCGTAAGATGCAAAATTCTTGAATCACATTCACCCGCGATGTCAAAGTTCATGGAGGATTGCTCTCTGGAAGACTTCAGAGGTCGTGTAGTGTTAACGAGAATAATTCTCATTCAACGAACAACAATCTGTCAGCGCACCCCCAATCGGAATAATCCACCATCGAACGGAACACCCGGCGAACGCGATTATCGGCTGAATGAAGAAGGGCTGACAAACTTCAGGCGCAAGAAGCTGCAGGGATGAACTGCGAACAACGTGGAGTTGGGATCAAAATTTGCCGCACCGGTAGTCCTTCGGAGTCTGGCAATCATGGCATGGGGCAATTCCTGGTTGGATCGCGGAGAAAATTGCACGGGAAAACCGTCGATCGCCTGCACATTCTTGATATGCAGTGGAGCTTATGCGCCCCGAAATCGAAGCATCGAGCCGCCGACAAGTTCTCCGGCGATCTGTTCATGCCCAAGTTCACTATCACATGCCTATGGAACTTCTTGGAAACAGTATCGATCTGAGGAATAATCTTTTGTTCCTGGCGAACGGAAACGGAATCTCTTTCGCCGCCCCCGTCGAGTCTTCATAAATGGTGACGACGATCTCTGAGATTGATATCGGCGTGGTGAACGTTGCGCCCCGGATTGTCGTCACTTCGAGGTCTCCACGGACGATGTCAGAGTCTCCGATTGCTTGAGGAATCACCTTCATGGAATCGATTTTATCAAATAACAACGTGACCTTTGCGTTGTTCACGAAGAGTGACAGGAATTTGAGAGGGGGAACCTCCTTTGCGTCGTAGCTCGGGTCATGACGTATCTGGTTGACGATGATGAATGTCCGCTTTGTTTCATCGGCAAAGTGCAACTCCCCCTCCCGTCGATCAACCTGTGCCGATGCAGCAGATACAATCAGAAGTGCAGCGGCAACCCAACCAAGTGCTTTCATGGTGTCCTCTTGTGTTTAAGAGTGGCGTCAAATGTGTTCAGAAAACATCCCGCCTGAGCGACCTGTGGTGGCTCCGGCTGGCGGGGAAATATTGTGCTGAACAAGGAACCGCCTTTAAACCGCTCCTCAATATTGTGCTTCGAGTAAAAATCTCTCAAATCAGTGGAATACCTTGTATACAACGTTTCAATCTTCTGCATCCTGAAGTTCTCGAACACCCACAGATGTTTCTTCAGCTTATATATATGCCTGTAGAGAGAGCGAACGTAGAACATACCGCCTATGATTGTGAAGAGATGAACAAGGAACTGCACCAGTGAAAACCGTCGCCGCCTCTCGAAGGATGGCAATCGATCGATTACGTTCTTGAAATAATATGATGCCCTTATGTGGTTCAGTCCGTCTCCGAATCCGACGCTGTCCGCAATGAGATCCCGGCGCAACCGTGCTTTGTCACTCGAGGAAAACTCCGTGATTGCTCCGCTGCCGTACAACTCATCGATCATCCTCTGGAGATCCACACTGCTCCGCGCCACTGCCGATCCTTTCACGAGATCGGATCGCTTGAACTCAGGGTCCGGATTGAGAAATACAGTCGGCTTCTGGAGCAGCCACGCTTCGATCGCTGTAGTCGATTCGAAGCACGTCCAAAGATCGCAGACACTAATCACGTCGTGAAGAGCTTCCTCATCGCCGAGAGAGAGAACGTTCTCGAACTTGTCCAAACCTTCCATCTCATTGACCGCCTGTTGGACCAGCTCCGGAGAAATATCTTGCGGATGTCGTCTGAGGATGAAGAGTGTGTCGCTGTTGCTCCGGATGGAATCGTGAAGGATGTCCCGGATGAGAGCCCTCTGGTGTTCTACGCAGGGGAGAACGGCATCCCCGATTCCAAAGAATTCCTGAAGCTCCTGCACGCCGCGTGGAAAGCGGAGCTTGTTGAACGTCCAGCCTGCATACCCAATGATTCGCTTGTAGTGGGGCAGCCCGAATGCCTTCAGGAAATTTTCCCTGGTCGTCGGTTTGTAGATCGCGTATCGATCGCAGCCGGGGTACCCGGTGAACACAATCTTTTCTTTGGCTTCCGGCTGGCGTTCTGCAAGATACTCTTGCGTCCTCTTCGACCAACAGCAGACATACTCCTGAAAAAATCTCCGCTCCTTGTTATAACCCCAATGGTTGTATGACCCGTCTGTTTTGAAATTTCCTTCGGAGATCAACGAGAACAGCGGGATGTTTTGTCGCGAGGCTTCCTGTGCGATCCGGCAATAGAGCGTCGAGCCCGTTGTGTTCGGCGTTACAACGATGTCCGGCTTTGTCAGGAACATCTGATGGATGTCGAAGCTTATTGCGTGATGGAATTCGCAATTCAAAAACCTCTCTGCAAAATAGCGGAGAGGGAGAATCATTTCGACGTCCCGGCCAGAGTTTGTGTCGGTGAAACAAAGAACGCGTATCTTCGATGAGCGCTTCATCGGGCGGCTATCGAGTCGAGACATCGAGCCAGTGTTCTGGTCGTGTTGTGATTTGAATACTGCTCAATGGAATCAGAATTGTCAGGGAGATCATTCCTCAAGTACCGGTCATAAATGTGGAGAAGTTTGGATTTTATCGCGTCGTGGTCTCCATGCGTGCAGGACCAACCGGCGCGGACCTCTCGAATGATGTTTGATGCCTCACTCCGCTCCGGCCCGATGATCAGGATGGGCCGTCGGCTTGCAAGATACTCGAAGAGTTTGCCCGGGAGCCTCCCCTCTGCGTTCGGCTCATCGTTGATGATCAACAGAAGAACCTGGGACTGTCGCATGCCCTCGAGAGCTGTCTCTCTGCCGATGTGTCCGGGAAACTTCACGTGGCTGCCGAGTCCCCGCCTCGCTATCCCGTCCCGTGTTTCCTGTCCGATGAATCCTGCGAGATTGATTTCCAGGTCTCTTCCGAACGTCGGATGGTTCCTCACAAGGTCCGACAGAGCATCCCAAAATGCTGACGCGCTTCTATCCGGGCCGAGCCGCCCGTAGTGACTCATGGTGAATTTCGGAGATCGTGGCCGCGCCGCACAGGCAGTGTCGTCCTGATCGTACCCCCAGAAAATGACGCCAACATTGCTTGCCCCCAGTAATTCGAGGTCGCGCTTCCAGGATTGGCTGCATACGGTGATCTTGTCCGCCCGGCGGAATACACGCTGTTCCATCGCCTCGTGAATTGCCTTCGAAACAGGATTCAACATTAACCGGCGATACGAATCCGATTGAGTCCATGGATCCTGAAAATCGGCGAGCCAAGGGATGTTAAGCTTCTGTTTCAAATGGTAGCCAATCATGTGCGATGAGTGGGGAGGCCCGTTGGTAACGAGTGCATCAACGGTGTGTGTCCGGAGGTACCTCGTCAGAGCTTTCACGGTGGATCCGATCCAGAACCGCCGTGCATCGGGGATGAAGAAATTCCCGCGTATCCAGATCCCGAGCTTGGTACGAAATCCCGCCGTTTGCTCCTCGACGAAGACGTCTGTGATTCTCTCTTCCTGTTTTTTCCCCATCATCCGTTTGTAGAGGGAGTGTGGTTCCCAAATTCTGGTTTTGAGAATTTCGATTCCTGCGGGGATGTGTTTGAAGTTGCTTTCGTCGAGTACGGGGTATTCAGGATCTTGCGCTGTGCAGATGATCGGTTCCCATCCGAATGAACGCAGATGCTTTGCGAATTTCAGGCATCGATGCACGCCGATGCCGCCGCACGGAGGCCAGTAATAGGAGACGATAAGCACCTTCTTTGTCATCGCAGGGTCACTTTTCGAAAGTGGAACGCCGCGACGCGCGAGGTGGGGCGGAGAGAATTTCGATCTGGGTTATTGTGAAAGATGGAAATAACAGCGAAGTTCAT
>DATJQB010000370.1:0-2974 GCA_035506075.1 Bacteroidota bacterium
AGCATGTTGATAAATCCGGGCGCTACGGCGAGGCCATGCGCATCAATCTCTTTAAGACCCCGGGCGTTCTTTGACGCGCCGATCGCCGCGATCCTGTCCCCTTTGATGGCAATATCGCTCATCACCGGCGGCGCACCAGAACCGTCATACACCGTCCCGCCCCGAATGACGAGGTCATATTCAGCAGGTCGCGAACAAGTGAGGTTGAAGAAAGCTACCGCACAAATGATCATGAAGGCTGAAGTGCGCATAGAGGGTTCTCCTTTGTACGGGTCGGATTTCTGTGATGACACAGAAGAATGGATCAGGATCTTGTCACGAGCATGAGTGTCGCGACGCACAAGTGCCAGAGCAACAACATGAAAAAGGCAGGTGTACGGCCTGCCTTTTCATTCATCGAATCCGTCGGATTGATGTTTGTACAGATTGAATCAACCATCCTCTATTTCTTCTTCCTAAACACCTCAAATCCCTGCCAGCGCAGCTCGCCGACCTTTCCATCGTCTCCAAGCACGAAGGTGATCATATCTTTGTCGAGCGATCGGTCCATCCAGTGCACCCGGAACGAATCGTAGTGCCAGTGTTCCATCGTGCCGTCGTAGGTGGGATAGAATTTCATATTCAATTTACCGTCGACGAGTGCAATCGTGACGGAGCCGTACATCTGGTTGTCGTAGGTCCCCGTGTATGATTCCAGGGCGAGCGACGGCTTCGTCCCCTTGATGCGCGCATCCTCGGTTTTCTTTTCCTCTGCCTTGTCCTTTGCCTCCTGCTCCTTCACAATCTTGAGCAGATCGCCGCTCCAATCGCGCTCCGGCCCCCCAAGATAGTGATCGAGTATCCTGTACGCAATTGAAGCATGAAGGTTTGAGTTCTGCGAATTCATCAGGATGACGAACCCGAGCTTCTCTTCCGGGACAAGCACCACGCGCGCCCGCATGCCATCGAGCGCACCGTCATGCTGGACAAGTTTCCGTCCAAGATAATCCCTGAGCGTCCAGCCGAAACCGTACGCGGCAAAGTGGTTCGAAGGGCGCAGTGCCTGATCGAGCGAGTCGAGGCGGATGATCGTTTGAGGCGTTTGGATTTCTTTGATGACATCTGCGCTAAGCAGCCTCTTTCCGTTGTAGACTCCTCCGTTCAGATTCAGACGGACCCACTGGGCCATATCCTGGACACAGGAATTCACGGCTCCGGCAGATCCGATGTTGTCGAAGTTGGGCCATACCACCGTCCTCATAGTGTCGTCGATTTTTTCATGAGGGGTGGCAACATCGTCCATCGAAGAAAGATAGCGCACGCTTGTATTCGTGCGCGTCATGCCAAGAGGGGCAAACAGCCGACGCGCAATGAAATCGTCCCACGACATCTTCGTCACCGCCGGGATGATCTCTCCCGCAGCGATGAACATGATGTTCTGATAACCATAGTGGCTTCTGAAACTCCAGGTTGGTTTCAGGAATCGAATGCGCCGAAGCACTTCCTCCCGGCTGTATGGTGAGAAGTACCAGAGGTTGTCACCGCGATCGAGACCGGTGCGGTGACACAGCAGATCACGGACTGTGAGCTCACGGGTCACGTACGGATCGTAGAGCTGGAACCATGGCAGATAGTTGGTGACCGGGTCATCCCAGCGCATCTTCGTACTGTCCACGAGCATGCCGAGGCAGGCAACGGTCATCGCTTTCGTCGTCGACGCAATCGCGAACATCGTTCGCGGCGTCACCGGGTCCTTGCCACCGAGCCTTCTTACACCATAGCCCTTCTGGAAGATGACGGAGTCGTTCCTCACAATCGCCAGAGCGAGGCCCGGCGTCTCCCATTGCTTCATGGCCTTGGCGACGTAGTCATTGAGACCCGGGAACGGTTCGGTCTGGGCTGACAGTTCATTCACAGAAACAAAAGCAGCGATGAGCATGGACAAAAAGACAGCAGCGAGAAGACGGCTTTTCATAACTCTCCTCCAATCAGAACGGTCAATGCGGGTTTAGCGAAGGGAAGCCGCCTGCCGGATCGCAGGACGGCGCAGGTAGAGAATCAAACCAACAGACGGAATGATCCAGAGCAGAAATCCGATGACAATTGTCACCATGCCAAGCGGATTGACAAACGAGTATTGCCCGCCGCCCAACCCGCGCATTGCCATCGAGAATGCATCCTGCATGTTTTTCCAGATCATGTAGCTCAGCGTCATGTCCACAAGCCCGTTGAAAAGCCCGATCCAGCATGCTGTCTCAAGCGCCTTTCTCCCCCATGCCTTGAGCCGGAAGAACTGCATTCCGGCGATCAGCGCGAAGCCGAAGAAGATGATCCCGTAGACGGTCCACCAGCGGCTGTAGCGATACAGATCGATAACCTTGTTCATCGATTGGGGGACATATTGAGACAACATCGGCATGGCACCGTTCAAATCAAGCGAGTCGAGCGACGTGGAACTGATCAAGCTCATGATATCGATGACGATCATGATGGCCGAAGCAATCACAGTCGACATGCCGATAATCGATATTGACGGGGGCCTGGAGGGTTCGGGATGAAGATCCATGAGATTCAGAATTTGAGACGGGCCACATCCACACAGAACTTAAGTGAGGCGTTAGAAGTGTGTAGGATTGAACACGTGCCAGCGAGCGGACTTGAGAGCAACTTAGCGAAGAGGCATCCGAAAATCAAGGCGTTGACGGCACATCAAGTTGCGCAAGTGTCACGGCCCGCAATGTACCGGCGATGCAACCGACGGCAACGATCGTTGGAGATGTTAAATGAGTTGTGCCACTCCGAGCGTTACGAACAGTCCTTTCGGTTGAGTGAAACGATAGGTGAAATCAAAACGGAAAAACGTAAGGATCCGGCTGATTCCGACTCCTGCCTCCGAGTACCAGCCGTTGGTCGTCGTCCCAAACGGAAGTGGATTGGAGCTCCATGTCTGCGCGGCTGAACCGTACAGGATCAACTCGATGCTGTTGCGATACAG
>DATJQB010000371.1:0-11743 GCA_035506075.1 Bacteroidota bacterium
AGGCTCGTGACAATCGGGAAGTAGAACTCCGTATGTTCTTTCTTGATGTGGATGTCGCCGGGCAGTTTGCCCAGGAGGGGAATTTTGTCGAAGAACATCAGCACACACCCCACAACAACCATGACAACACCAAACACGACAAGCAATTTACCGACACCAGCCATACCAGAAGTTTGCATGCGGCAGAACGCCCGCGTGAGCGATCCACCCATCCCCTACATTCGTTTGACAAGCTCTTTCATGACCGCCGTCATCTTCGGCTCCGCCCTGTTCGCGACTGCAATCACCTCTTCGAGCGTGATCGGCTTGAGGGTGTCGGGAAAACATTCGTCCGTGATGATCGAAACGCCGAACACGGACATCCCCATGTGGTTCGCCACGATATTCTCAGGGACGGTCGACATACCGACAGCGTCTGCCCCAATCATTCGGAGAAACCTGTATTCGGCCCGAGTCTCAAGATTCGGTCCTTGCATCGCGACATAGACGCCCTTCTGAACCTTGATCCCGAGTTCCGAAGCGATCGTCTCCGCCTTCGCGATCAGAGCATTGCTGTACGGTTCCGACATATCTGGAAACCTTGGACCGAACGAGTCGTCGTTCGGACCGATCAGCGGGTTGTCGCCAAGGAGATTAATGTGATCGGTCATGAACATCACATCGCCTTTGGCGAACGACGGGTTCAGTGCTCCCGCGGCATTCGAGATCAGCAGCGTTCCGACGCCAAGGGACTTCATCACGCGGACGGGATACGTGATCCGCGCCATCGTGTATCCCTCGTAATAATGGAATCGCCCCTGCATGGCCACGACGTTCTTTCCAGCGAGCGTGCCGAAGATGAGCTTGCCGTGATGTGATTCAACCGTCGAGACCGGGAAGTGAGGGATCTCTCCGTAGTCGATCACGGTTTCCTTTTCAATCTCCTGCACGAGTCCGCCGAGGCCGGTGCCGAGAATGATCCCGATCGCCGGCGACGAAGAGGTTCTGGTGCGGATAAACCGAATCGTTGCATCGATATGTGAGCGGAGTTCGCTTGCCATGGGTCAGAGTTTCTTCAGGATCTCGTCGATCTCAATGTGGTTCTTCCCGGTCCCGCGTGAGCCGTCCTGCTGCGCCGCATCGTCGTCAATCTCGAGCGCCTTGATCAGGTCCACCTCTGAAGTGAGCAGCACCTTCAGTCGACTCAGGATGCTTTCCTTGCGTGCTTTGAGATTTGCGATCTCTTCCTTCATCCGTGCAAAATCGACCCGCGCCTTATCCACAATTTGTGAGGCCTTGAGTTCCGCCTCCTGCACGATCAGGGTCGCTTCTTTCCGGGAATTCTCAATTTCCTTTCCGCTCGTTTCCTGCGCCTGCAGAAGAGTCTGCTGCAGGGTCTTCTCCATGTTCTTGTAGTCTTTCAGTTGAGTCTCCAGCTCGATCATCTTGTCCTTCAGCTCCTTGTTGCGGCCGAGGATATCCTCCAGCTCATGGGAAAGCATATCAAGAAACGTGTCCACTTCAACGGGGTCGTACCCCCGCATGACCTTCTTGAATTGCTGTCGTTTGATGTCAAGCGGTGTAATCTTCATTCTCCTCACCTTTCATGGAGTGAGAGATGATGAAACGTCGTCAGTCTTGCCGGACACTCACATCGTCCCCGGCGACAACATCAGTCACGATACATACGCTCGCCGAATATTGCTGTGCCGATCCGCACGATCGTCGAGCCTTCCTCGATTGCAACGCCGTAGTCGTGACTCATTCCCATCGAGAGATGACGCATGGCGACATTCGCTATACCTTCGCGGGTTATCCTGTCCCTCAGGTCTTTCAGCTGACGAAACGATGGACGCGAGTCTTCGGGATCATCAGAAAAAGGTCCCATCGTCATCAGTCCCTGCACGTGCACCCTGTCGAAGTGGGCGATCGTTTTTACGAACTCAAGCGTCTTCCCGGGGGCCAGACCCGTTTTCGTTGCCTCGTCTGTCGTATGAACTTCGACCAGCACATCAAACGTCCGTCCCAGTTTTTCCCCCCTCTTTTGAAGCTCCTCAGCCAAGCTCAGGTTCTCGAGAGAATGGATCAGGCTGACATGCCCGGCGATGTACTTCACCTTGTTGCTCTGCAGGTGGCCGATGAAGTGCCACCGGATGCGTGAATCCTGCAGATGTGCGCATTTCGACACAAATTCTTGCGCGTAGTTTTCGCCGAAATCGAAAAGTCCGGCATCGAGAGCTTCGCGAATGCGCTCCACGCCGAACGTCTTAGACACTGCAAGAAGGAGAACGTCATCGGGATTCCGCCCGCAGCGGGTACAGGCATCCCGGATGCGTTTCCTCACGATTTCTGCGTTCTCCGTTAGCATTTTACCACTTTTGAGGAGGTCAATATACCCCAAGAACGTACGAAAATCAATTGGAAAAAGCGGAATGTACTCCTATTTGTGACACCGCCAAGCGATGGTTTGAGCGTTTCCTTGACTGCGATTCCATTTTTTGCTTAATTGAATTACGTAACTCCTTTCTTAGCAGCAACAATTTGCCGGAGGCGCTCCCGAGATGGCGGGGCTGGACAACTTCGACGACGATGAGCACCTTCCGCGGCCCAACGACCGGTCAGACGATGACCTTCGCCGCTTCCGCGAGCAGCTGAAGAACGGCGAAAAGGACATCAACAACACCGAGGCCCTTGAGGAAATCATCCAGTTCTACTTCGAGCACGGCCAGTTCGAAGAGGCACTCCATTTCGTAGACCGTCTCCTTTCGTTCGAGCCCTTCAACAGTGATGCCTGGCAGCGCAAAGGGATGATCCTCAACAATCTCTACCGCTACGACGAAGCATTGACCTGCTACGACAAGGCTCTCCAGCTCAACCCGACCGATCCTGAAGCGTTTGTGAACCGGGGTATTACCCTTGATAACCTGAACCTTGTTGACGAAGCCCTTCAATCCTTCAACGCCTCCCTTGAGCTCGAGCCACTCTATGAAGACGCCCTTTTTCACAAGGGGGTGACGCTCGAGAAGCAGGAGAAATACGAAGAGGCTGTGGGCATATTCAGGCTCATCCTTGACATGAATCCCGATCATGCCGACTCCTGGTATGAACTCGGATATTGCTATGATTTCCTCGAAAATCTTGAGGAATCTGCCAGGTGCTATGATGAACATCTGAACCGTGATCCCTACAACTACAATGCATGGTATAACAGGGGGATCGTCCTCAATCGTCTTGGCCAGTACACAAAGTCGATCGAGAGCTACGAGATGGCGCTTGCAGTCAAGGAAGACTTCCCTTCCGCCTGGTACAACAAAGGGAATGCTTACGCCAACCTTGGACGATTGTACGATGCGATCGAATGCTTCAAGACTACCATAAAATATGAGCCGGCAGACGTTCCGGCCTGGCACAACCTTGGCAACGCGTACGAGGAACTTGGTCTCTACAAAGATGCCATAGGGGCATTTTCGAATGCGCTCAAATACGACGAGAACCATTACGAATCGTATTTCGGACGCGGAAGCTGCTACGATGCGCTCGAGCAGCCGAAAAAAGCCCTGGCGGAATACAAGAAAGCCATCAGCATCAATTCTGAGTACTCGGAACTCTGGCATGCGAAAGCCGATGCGGAGTACAACCTCGGACGGATTGAGGAGTGCCTTGAAAGCTACCGGATGGTGTTGAAACTCGATGCGTCGAACGCGGAAGCCTGGTTTGACTATGGCGATACGCTCTACGAAACCGGGGAGATCACCGATTCAACGGAGGCTCTCAAGGAAAGCGTGAAACTCGCTCCCCAGTTCGCGCCGGCACACTATACGCTCGCGAAGATCCACATTCTGCTTCACGAACACAAGCAAGCAGTGGAATCCCTGGCGCGCGCCTTCGCACTTGAGCCGGAGTTGATGAAGCAGTTCAAGAAAGATTATCCGGACCTGAAATCTCATCACGATTTCGCTCCCCTGCTCAAGAAATAGTCCTTCCTTTGGTTTTCAGAACCCGACGTTCGGTTGGTTTTCAGCCAGGCATGATCTCCATCATGCCGTGGCATTGCGCGTGCGGGAAGGAAAGCAGACAATGACCGCCCGAAGAACTCAATAGTATCCATCCCGATGAAACATTTTGGCGTCATAGGACATCCGATCGCACACTCATTGTCGCCCTTGCTGCACAACACCGCGTTCGCACTCCTGAGTCTGGATTGCCGGTACGAGGCATTCGATGTGGAACCCGCAATGCTGCGGGACGCCATCGGCGATTTCAAGGCCCGGGGATTCTCCGGGCTGAACGTCACGCTTCCTCACAAGGAAGCTGTTGCCTCACTTGTTGATGTGCGAAGCATGGACGCTGAGGCGGTGGGGGCTGTAAACACGGTTATTTTTCATGGAGACCGCATCAGCGGGGACAACACAGACGTCTACGGGGTCGTAGCATCGCTTGGGGAGTTCAAGAACGAACTTCGCGGAGCACGAGGTGTCGTCCTTGGAGCAGGAGGCTCTGCGAGGGCTGCAGTGTACGCTCTTGTGAGCCGCCTTGGCCTCGAAGAAATCTCCGTGATCAACCGAAGCCCGGAGCGTGCAGCAGAACTGACCGACAACCTGAAACTCTCCGCTGTTCACGCGACGCTTCGACCGATGGCGCTCTCGTCTTCCGAAGCAGCCACTGCGATCCGGGATGCGGCCCTCGTCATCAACACGACCTCGGTTGGAATGTCTCCCGCAGTCGACGATTCACCTGTGCCGGATGCGGGTTTGTTTCATCCGGGGCAGATTGTCATGGATCTCATTTACACACCGCGCGAGACCAGGCTGCTCCTCGATGCCGCACGACGAGGTGCGAGAACCATTAGCGGCCTCGAGATGTTCCTTCATCAGGGGGCACGCTCCTTTGAACTCTGGCTCGGATGCCAGATGCCGCTCGGGGAACTGCGCCCCGTCATAGCGCAAGAACTTCAAACACGAGCCACATCATCACTCAAGCGACATGATTGAATCCCAGCTTCAGGAAAAGTACGATCACCTGCGAACCATTCTCCGCGGCATGACGAGCGTTGCCATAGGATTCTCCGGCGGCATCGACAGCACGCTTCTGATCCGCGTCGCCACCGAGGTCATGGGAAGCAACGCGCTGGCCGTCATCGGAAAGTCGGAAACATACCCAAGCCGTGAGTTTGAAGAAGCGATCCAACTTGCATCATCGTTCGGATCACGGTACAGGGTGGTGAACACCGAGGAGACGGACAATCTTAAGTTCAAAGAGAATCCGCCTGACCGCTGCTACTTCTGCAAGACGGAGTTGTTTGGAAAACTGAACGACATTGCCCAGGAAGAAGGGATTCAGTGGATTGCCGACGGTACGATCGTGGATGACCTCGGGGATTTCAGACCGGGGATGCGGGCAAAAAGCGAACAGCAAGTCAGATCACCTCTTCTGGAAGCAGGATTCTCGAAAGAGGATGTCCGCAAGCTTGCGCGGGAACTCGGCATCCCGACATGGGACAAGCCGTCGTTCGCCTGCCTGTCCTCACGATTTCCGTACGGCCAGGGAATCACGAAGGAAAACCTCACGAAGGTCGATGGAGCGGAAACGTTCATGCGGGATCTTGGATTCCGGTTCTTCCGCGTCCGCCATCATGATGACAAGACGGCCAGGCTCGAGATCGGACCGCAGGAGTTCAACAGGGTTTTCGACGACGACCTCAGGCAGAGTATCGTCAGTCATTTCAAGTCGCTCGGGTTCGCCTACGTCACGCTCGACCTCCAGGGATACCGGACCGGCAGCATGAATGAGGTTCTGACGGACACTCAGAAGAAGAGCTACCTCGAAGGAACACCGCAGACGCGCTGAGATCCTCAGCCGCCGCGCTTGAGCTGAAAGCCGATCGGCCTCGGAGGTTTGTCCGGCACCAGCATGAGGCGCCGGATCGCTTCAAACAGCTCGTGCAACTCTCCCCCCTGTGCATCCACCTTGCGTTCAAGATCGAGCAGCCTCCGTGCGAGTTCCCGGTTTTCCCAGAGCCGGCCGCGGAGCTGGACAAACGCACGGACGACGAAGATACTCATTTGAATGGCGCGGCGACTGTTCAAGACGTTCGCCGCCATGATCGCTCCGTGCTCCGTGAAGGCGTTCGGGATTTTTCTTCGTCCTCCCCATGCAGATCTTGATGTCGCATTTTGCGACATCAAGTTTCGCAACTCCCCGAGAGTAGGTTTCATGACAAAGTCACGCGGGAACCGGCCTGCATTCCGTCTGACTTGCTCATTGAGTCGGCGCGTTGCCACGCCGTAGATCCTGGCAAGATCGCTGTCAAGAATTACACGTTCTCCTCTCAGCGGATAAATCAGCGTCTCTACTCGTACGATCGACCTCTGTGGAATCTTTTTCATGATGATCGGTACTCCTTTTCGTTGAAGAGACGATCTAAGATCGAAGGAGCAACTCTGAAGAGCAAGAAAGAACTATTGACAAAACCTTCGATGCCTGATGCAAAAAAAAATCCCTTCCCCCACCGGCGGAATTCGAGAAACCCGCACAATGGGTGAAGGGATTTGAATGAACCTCCCTCAGCCCTGAATCAATTCCAGCGTTTCACTTCTTCAGGAGTTCCGCCACCGCCGCTTCAATCTGCTGATCCCGGCCCGACGTCATGACGGCCGGTTCGTTCTGTACCTTGATGTCCGGCTCGAGCTGGTTGTTCTCGCAGAATTTTCCATCGGGCGTTCGCCAGCCTCCCATGGGAATCCCAAATCGCAGTGACGGGTCGATCTGATTTTCCCACCAGACAAACGTCCCTGTGCCCGGAACCGGCATGCCGAGCGTTTTCCCAACCCCCTTCAGTTTGTAAGCAACGGGGAACAGATGAGCATCGGAGTAGTTGCTCTCACCAATCAGTACAATCGACGGCTTCGTCCATTTGTCCAGCGGCTCCGAACCGACATACTGTCCGTGCGGGATGATATCGAAATATTTCTTGCCGCTCAGGAAATCCGAAAGCTGTTCGTGGATGCCTCCACCGCCGTTAAACCGGGTATCCACGATCAACGCCTTCTTGCCGATGCTTCGGCCGAGTGCTTCTTCGAACACGGTGCGCATGCTCGGATCGTTCATCGCTCGCACGTGCACGTAGCCGATCTGGCCGTTCGAGAGCTTGTCCACCTCTGCACGGCGCGCCTTCACCCATCGCTTGTAGAGCAGTTCGTTTTCCTCTCCTCCCGAAATCGGCTTCACCGATTCATCCCAGCGTTTGTCAGACGATGGATCGTACACAGAGAGCAGCGTCAGCTTGCCGGTCTTGCGATTGAGAAGCTGGTAGAAATCTGTCGAGGCATCGATCGGCTGACCGTCGATAGATTCGAGGATATTGCCTGCCCGGATCTTCGATGAGGCCTTGTCGAGCGGTCCCCCTTCCACGACCTCAGCAATCCGCACACCGCTGCCTGTAAAACCGAAGTCATACAGCAGACCGAGCTCCGCCGTCTGATCGGAGTTCGGCTTGTCCGCTCGGTAATAACATCCTGTGTGGGAAGCATTCACTTCGCCGAGCATCTCGCTCAGCATTTCGGCGAAATCGTAGTCGTTGTTGATGAAGGGAAGAAACTTTTTGTAGATCCCATAATATTTTTCCCAATCGACTCCCTGAAGATCCGGCACATAGAATTTTTCCTTGAATTGCCGCCAGGCATGATCGAAAATGTAATTCCGCTCTTCGCCCTGCTTCAGGACCATTTCGCCGCCCGTCCTCACAGGTTCGGACTTGCCGGACTCGGCATCAACCTTCATCGGTTTACCGTCAGCGACCAGGAAGATGAACTTCCCGTCGGCAGAAAGCTCCATTTGGGCATTCTGCGCGCCGAGCTTGGCGAAGAGTTTCGTCTCCTTCGTCCTGACCTCCGTGACCCAAAGGTCGCTTCCTTTGTCGAAACTCGTGAGATAGAACAACTTCTCCCCGTCTTTCGAAAGCAGCCAGTCACTTGCCGGAGAGGTGTACGTCGTCAGCCGGAGTTTTCGTTCGGTGAGACCGGTCCAGTCAATAACGATGTCTTTCTTCACTGAGTCCTTTTCCGATTTCGCGATTGCGGCGCCTGATTTCTTTTTCTCGGCGTTCGATTTCTCATCAGCCTCCTTCTTCTCTTTTTCCTCCTGCTCCTTCACGAGCGCGAACTCTTCTTTCGAGAGCCCGAACCTGTCAAAGGCAGCCTTCGTGAAGAACATCCCGTACACGTTGCCGCTGAAGAGGTCCCCCGCCTGCGAGCGCGTTCCTTCACGATCCGATCCCCAGATCATCATCTTTCCATCCATCACCCATTTCGGCGTCGAATTGTCGTAGCCGCTCAGCGTAAGGTCGTGCAACTCGCCTTTTCCATCGGCGGCGATTAGGCCGACCTGCGGGGCGAAAATCCTTTCGGGGTAGCCAAACTGAACCAGGAACCATTTCCCGTCCGGTGACCACTGATAGTATTGATCGCCGTCCGCGTACGAGTAGTTCTTCTCTGCCGGGAGGATGGTGCGGGTGTTCTTTGTCGCGAGATTGGCGACTTTCAGAGTGACCCGATTTTCGAGATAGGCGACCTCTTTTCCATCGGGGGAGAACGTCGGCTGAAACTCCTCTGCGTCCGTCGCCACAACGGTGGTTTCTTTCAGAAGTGTGGACGCATAGAAGTACGGCTCCTCTTTCCGTGCGATGCTCACCATGTAAACGTTCCAGTTGTTCTCCTTCTCCGCCGCGTAGACAAGCGAGCGACCATCCGGACTGAAACTCACACTTCGTTCCTGCCACGGCGTATTGGTGATCCGCTTCGTGATCCCACCCTCCATGCTTGTCACAAAAATCTCACCGCGGAAGATGTAGGCGAACTCCTTCCCGTTGGGTGAGAGTTTCGCCTCTGTGAAGCCGTCGTTCACCGGCACAATCCTGTCAATCGTCGAGCGTCCGTCGGTCGCAATCCGGATAGCAACCTTGTGCGGTTCGGCTCCGGGGGTCATTGTGTAAATCTCTCCGTCGTACGAGAAGCAAAGAACGTTATTGCCCGACCGCGTGAGGAATCGAACCGGGTTCGTTGTGAAATGGGTGATCTGACTGCTGGTGGCCGGATTCGACAGAGAGCTTTTGAAAATGTTGAACGACCCTCCCTGCTCGCTCAAGTAGTAGAAGGCGTTATCGTCGGAGTCGAAGACCGGATTGCGATCCTCGCCGTTGAATTGTGTCAGCTGGCGATAGCTCTTCGACTTGAAATCGTAGACCCACACATCTCTCGTGACAGATGAAGTGTGGTGTTTGCGCCACGGGCTTTCGTATCCTTTGACATCATGGTAGATGAGTTTGTCCCCTTTCGAGCTCACAGTCGCATCAAGGGCCGGAACAGGAAGAACCTGCGTCACTCGCCCTCCCGCAACCGGGACGCTGTACAGCTGCGTCATGAGTGAAGCAGGAAACTGCACATTTGTAGCGAGCGGCTGCCGCTGTGCAGAAAAGAGGATCGAACGGTCATCTGCCGTGAAGCTGCTCGGGATTTCCGCCGTGGAGTGGAACGTCAGACGCTTTGCATCGCCCCCCGATGCCGGCATGACAAAGACGTCGAAGTTTCCGTAGCGGTCCGAAGCGAAGGCTATACTCTTCCCGTCGTGGCTCCAGACCGGCGCAAACTCGTAAGCCTCCGTGATTGTGAGGGGTATGGCCGTTCCGCCCGATGATGGAACGGAGTAGATGTCCCCCTTAAATTCGAACAGAATCGTCTTGCCGTCCGGCGAGATCGAAGGATATCGCAGCCACAGAGGATTATCCTGAGAGAATGCAAGGGAAGCCAAGATCAGACAGCAGGCAAAGCCGCACAGCAAGGCGGTACGCATGATGGAGTCTCCTTACGGTTTGAGGATGAACAGATCCTGCGAATCAGTTCAGCGTGAAGCTCAGAGCGGGATGATTGTAATATATGAAAATGCACTGCTTCCTGCCGTCATACGGGAAAAATCTTGCGAGGGTTCATCATATCAGGAATTAGACCACGCAGACGGCAGAAAAGATGCAACCTCTTCGTGGAGCCCCTGCCTCCGCTTGAAGTACTTGACATGCTTCCGATATCTCGTTACCTTAACGATTGAACACCTGTTCAACCGTTCAGGAGTGACGATGACATCCCATAATCACCAGGAAGCAATCCGGTCGGCAAAGAAGGGACTCGCGAACGAGGAGACGATCAATGGTATGGCGGAGACGTTCAAGGTGCTCGGCGATCAAACGAGGCTGAAGATCGTCCTGGCGTTGAGCCAGCAGGAACTCTGCGTCCTCGATATCTCGGCGGTCGTCGGGATGTCGGAATCGGCCGTCTCACACCAGCTTCGCCTGCTCAAAACGCTGCGGCTCGTCAAACAGCGGAAGGATGGGAAGATGGCATTCTATTCGCTCGACGACGAGCATATCGAAGATCTTCTGCGGGTGGCCTCACGACACACCGAAGAGTAGCAGGATAATCGAGGCAGGGCATTGGACTGATCGGAACGAAGATGACTGAAGCAGACACTGACATCCAGGAAACGACATACATCATTGGCGAACTGTGCTGTGCCACGGAAGAGCAGCTCATCCGGAAATCCCTGGGCGAAATCCGCGGCATCGGGGCGATGGAGTTCAACCTTGTTACGCACAAACTGCGCGTCACCCACACGTGCGACAAGGAAGCGATCGCCCAACAGCTGACGAAGGTCGGCCTCCCGGGCAGAGTTGAGACAGGCGGTTCGACCACCGGGAACCGAAGCCACCGGCGGCTCATGGTTTCAACCGCCGCGTCGGGTGTGCTGTTCCTTGTTGGAGCGGCGGCGCATCTTGTCTTCAACGCGTTGCAGCTTTCAGATTGGCTCTTCATTCTCTCGATCCTCGCGGGGGGCTGGCACATCGCCCTGAAGGCGTCTAAAGCCGTCCGGGTTGCGGCTCTTGAGATGAACACGCTCATGGTTGTCGCCGCCATTGGAGCGGTGATCATCGGTCAGTTCGCTGAGGGGGCAGCGGTGATTTTCCTCTTCTCGGTCTCCCTTGTTCTTGAATCGGCAAGCACCGAGCGCACCCGCAGGGCGATCGACGAGCTGATGAAGATCGCGCCCGCATCGGGGACGGTTCTCCGGGCGGGAGTTGAGGTGACCGTTCCTCTCGATGAAATCCTTGTCGGCGAGACAGTGATTGTTCGACCCGGTGAGCGAATTCCCGTCGATGGAACGGTCGTTGACGGAGCTTCCTCTGTGGATGAATCCGCCGTGACTGGCGAATCAATCCCGTCGACAAAGGCAAAAGATGATTCCGTCTTTGCCGGAACATTCAATCAACTCGGCGTTCTGTATCTGCTGGTCTTGAAGCCTTCGTCTGATTCAACAATTGCGAAGGTCATCCATCTTGTCGAGAAAGCCCAAAGCCAGAAAGCGTCGAGCCAATCCACGATCGAGCGTTTTGCACGGATCTACACACCCGCGGTGTTTCTTCTCGCCATTGGCGTGGCGGTTCTTCCCACACTCCTGGCCGGTGCGTTGTTCAGTGAATGGTTCTACAGGTCGCTCGTCCTGCTTGTGATCGCCTGTCCATGTGCGCTCGTGATTTCGACGCCTGTCACGCTTGCGAGTGCGATCACGAACGCGGCAAGAAACGGAATCCTCATCAAGGGAGGCCGGCACCTCGAAGCCCTCGCATCGATACGAACCATCGCCTTCGACAAAACCGGGACGATGACACACGGCCGGGCAACGGTGACCGACATTGTGCCGCTGAACTCTCTTGCACCAA
>DATJQB010000372.1:0-7787 GCA_035506075.1 Bacteroidota bacterium
CAGCAAAAATCGAGCGAGTACTTTTCGAATACTGCCGCCGATTGAAAATTCTTCGTGACGATTTCCTTGATTGTCAGATGTTCAAGCTCAGTGATTGACATGTGTTCTCCTCTTGGAATGGTTGATGAGTCTACTATCAAGATGGAGAACGATCGAACGAAAAGTTTATGATCTACATCATAATGGAGAAGGGTGGTACGCGGGCTTCAATCAGCGGTTTTTCCACAGAATCTTGCCTTCGGCGTCAAGATCCAGGACGCCTTTTTGCTCGAGCATCTTGATCGTTCGTATGACTGTCTCGACTCGCAGACCTGTCATGTCGCCAATCTGCTGGCGTGTGAACGGAAGCCTGGCCTGGGGTTGGCCTGAAGGATCGGAGGCGGCGAGATGGCGAAGGAGTGTGACGATGCGATGCTCGGCTTCTTCAATCGCAAGCTCGGAGAGCATCGTGGATTTGTAGATTAGTCTCGTACAAAGAGTCTGAACGACTGCGAGGTGAATCTCGAAATTGTCCTTCAGAAGACGGAGGAATTGATTGCGCGGGATCTTCCATACTTCACTCTCTTCTGTGGCCTCGGCTGCCGCAGGATAATCGCTTTCGGTAAAGAACGGAGGTTCCCCGAAACTCTCTCCGGCGCCGAATAAACCCTGGACGAATTCACGCCCCTCGTCGTTGTAGTTCACCATCCGGATTTTTCCCGATCGGACGAGGAAGAACGACCGCGCGCGGTCCCCCTGTTGAAACAGCGACTCGCCCTTCGCGAGCGTGACAATCGCCCCGCGGTATTTTCTCAAAAGCTCTTCCGGAATCATCACAGCACAATTTGAGGAGAAGAACTCGATTTCGCAAGATTGAAAAACTCCGGGATCTACGGCGGGCCGAATTTTCCTCGTCCCATACTTGCCTTTGAGGCACTCCTCCGTTAGCTTTGAGTGAAACGCGCTCATTATCACTAATGGAAAACGCGTTGCTGACGTCCGATGTGCCGCTTGATCGGTCCGCGGCAGGCTTATCGTCGGGCTCCGAACATCTGAACATCTGATACTACCGGAGATCGAATCTCCGTTCAACGTGATGAGGAACTCTATGAGAAACATCAAATTTGCTTTGCGTTCACTCCTTATGATCTCGGCCATTGCACTGGTCGGCCGCCAGGACTTGCAGGCGCAATGCAAGCAGGAGGGAAGCTGGGTCGTTTGCCGCGATGCCCGATTCCAGTTCCTTTCTCAAACCGTTATCCGCATGGAATTCGCTCCCGGGAGCGACTTCACAGATTCGCCGACACTTGTCGTTCAGAAGCGGATCGACAAGAAAATTCCCATCGAGGTCTGGGCTGACAAGGAGTACCTCGTCGTCAAGACCGCACGGATGTTCCTGAGATACAAGGTGAATTCAGGGAGATTCACGAAGGACAACCTCAGCCTGACATGGAAGGGTGAAAAGAAACCCTTCTGGACACCGGCTGACATGGAAGGAACAAACCTCGGCGGAATCTCGATGTCCCTGGACGGTTTGCGCAAGGATAGACCCGCCAAGACCGAGAGTGGTCTTCTGAATCGTGCGGGGTACACCATACTGGATGACAGCAGGACGCCCCTCTGGGATGCCGAAACACAGTGGGTGACCCCCCGACGGCAGGTTGGAAACCAGGATTGGTATTTCGTTTACTATGGCAATGATTACGCACAGATGCTGAAGTGGTATTCCGAAGTCAGCGGTCCGATTCCGATGATCCCGCGATATACGCTCGGTGCGTGGATCACGGATCTGAACTACGAATATCTTCCCGGCACGAAAGTCGTCGACAATTTCAAATACACGGATGCTGATGTAAGGAAGATCGTCGATCATTTCAAGAGCGCCGGAATTCCTCTCGATGTGCTCGTTCTCGATTTTGCGTGGCACAAATTCGGCTGGAAAGGTGGTTACGACTGGAGTCCCATCTTCCCGCAGCCAAAAGAATTTCTTGACTGGGCGCATAAGAGCGGCCTTAAAATTTCGTTGAACGATCACCCGGGCTACGGCAAGGAAGCGGTTCTTTCTGATGAAGACAGCCATGCTGCCGCCATCCGGACAGAACTCAGAATGCCCGCCCCTGAAAAGGCAACGTACAATCTCGATCTCTCTTCCACATGGAAGTTCAAGACCGATCCGTCGAACGTCGGAATGAAGGAGAAGTGGTTTGGGATGGATATGAAGATCGATGACTGGTCTTCCATCCAGGCGGGCAAGCCCTGGGAAGAACAGGGATTCCCGGGCTATGACGGGTACGCGTGGTACCGTCAGACAATCTCCCCGCCGGTCAACATGCCGTTCGGAAATCTCTATCTGGTTTTCGGCGGCGTCGATGACGAATACGATTTGTTTATCAACGACAGCCTGATTACACACTTCGGCTCAAAAGGAAACAGCATCTATAATACGGCGACCTACACTGAAGTGAGCGGACTCATCCGGCGCGGTGAAAATAATGTGATCGCCCTCCGAGTCAACGATTGGGGGGGCAACGGCGGGCTCATGTTCGCGCCGTGGACCATAGCGAACAAGCCGCCGGCGAAAGGAATCCGTTTCAACCTCGCGAACAAGATTCATGCGCAGGCATTCATGGATATCCTGCACAATCCGCTCATCGATCAGGGAGTCGATTTCTGGTGGGTGGATGGTGGAGAAGGGGCTGTCGACATGCCGGGTTTGAATCCCCAGCTCTGGACGAACAAAGTGTACTATGACTTCACGCAGGACCATACGAAGAAACGCGGGTTCATCTTCAGCCGCTACGGCGGACTCGGCAGCCACAGGTATCCGGCCTTCTTCACAGGCGATACGTACGCTCAGTGGGAAGTTCTCGCGACGGAAGTGCCATATACGGCGGCAGGCGGCAATGTCCTGATGCCGTACATCACGCATGATATCGGCGGATTCATTGGAGCAAAAGAGAGCATCGACCTGTATGCGCGCTGGATTCAGTTTGGTGCATTCAGTCCTTTCCTTCGCCTGCATTCAGCCCATGAAAACCCGGAGGAAGGAAACGTCCGGATGCCGTGGACTTACGGCGACCAGGGCATCGCGCTTGCGAAGAAATTTTTCAACTTGCGCTACAACCTGATCCCGTACATTTACACGTATTGCCGTGTTGCGACAGACCAGGCGCTTCCAATTGTCCGGCCTCTGTATCTCGAGTACGCATCCATCAGCAAGGCGTACAACTATCCGGGTGAGTACATGTTTGGCGAGCAGTTCCTCGTCGCGCCGGTGACGGATTCGATTGGCGAGAAGGAAGTCTATCTCCCGCCCGGCGAGTGGGTCGACTACTTTACGGGACAAAAATATCCCGGCGACAAAGTGATCCGGGAGAAGTATCCTCTCGATCGCATGCCGCTCTTCGTGAAATCTGGATCGATCATCCCGATGCAGCCCGACATGGCCTTCTCGGATGAGAAGCCGTTGGAGACGCTTGTCCTCGATGTCTATGCCGGAGACAAGGGGTCGTTTACGTTGTACGAGGATGACGGAACATCGCTCGATTACAAGACCGGGAAATCTGCCTGGACGCCGCTTTCATTCAACAAGGCTGGCGGGAAGACCGAAGTCACCGTTGGTGCGACGAAGGGTGATTTTGCCGGACAGCCGGCTGCGCGGTCGTACGAGATCAGAATCCACGGCATCGCGAAGCCAGGCTCGGTCACTGTCAACGGGAAGAAAACAGAGATGGGCGCCGCCAAGGAAGGTTGGTCGTGGGATGCGGCCCGATCCGTTGTTGTTGTGAACGTGGAGGCCAAGAAGATCCGCGAAACAACGAAGATCTCGGTCCAGTAGGAGCGGAGATTCACACGAGCTGCACGTGGAACGCCCGGACCTTGCCGGGCGTTCTGCTTTTTGGCCTGGTGGGGGACCACGAGAAGGAAAAGCCGTCCCTTTTCTGCAACACGATCGGCCCTTCCCACGTATGCGAAAAAGCTGTCTTCTGTCCATCCCAATCACTCTCACAAGTTCGAGGTAGGCATGAACAAACGTCGGACGTTCCTTTCATTTTGCACGCTTGCGCTCCTGGTTTTGATTGTTCAATTGAGCCCGGGGAGCGACGAGGGCTTTCGCGTGCCGGTGGAGTACAAAAAACTCGGCAACGGATTGAAGGTTGTGCTTTCACCCGACCACACAGCCCCCACGGTTGTCGTCGCTGTCTATTATAATATCGGATTTCGGATTGAGCCGAAGAACCGAACTGGTTTTGCACATCTCTTTGAGCACATGATGTTTCAGGGCTCCGAGAACCTCGGGAAGATGGAATTTATCCGGCTTGTCCAGAAAAACGGCGGTGTCCTGAACGGCTCAACGCGTTTCGACTTCACGAACTACTTCGAAGTTGTCCCCGCTCATAAGCTCGAGACCGCTCTGTGGGCCGAGGCTGATCGGATGAAAGGACTCAGCATCACGCAGGACAATCTCACCAACCAGCAGGGAGTCGTCAAGAACGAAGTCCGCGTCAATGTTCTCAATCAGCCGTACGGCGGATTCCCGTGGCTCGACATGCCGCAGTATGCGAACACCAACTGGAACAACGCGCACAACTTTTATGGCGACATGAAGGATCTCGATGCCGCTACGCTCGTGGACGTGCAACAGTTCTTCAAGACTTACTATGCGCCCAATAACGCGGCGATCGCAATTGTCGGTGACTTTGATCCGAAGGAAGCGATGGAGTTGGTGACGAAGTACTTCAACAGCATTCCTTCTTCGCCTCAACCGCCAAAGCCCGACCTCACAGAGCCCAGGCAGGAGCAGGAGAAGCGTTTCACGAAAGTCGACACGCTCGCCAACCGGCCTGCGATCGCCTTTGCCTACCACATGCCGGAACGCAATACGCCGGAGTTCTTCGCGATGGGACTCCTGGACCAAATTCTGCTCCAGGGTGACGACTGTCTCCTGCGGCAGAAGCTCGTGAAGGAAAAGGGATACACGGCCGGTGTCGGAGGAGGGATCAATCTCCTCGGTAACATGCACAATTATGATGGCCCGATGCTCTGGATGGCAAGCCTGATTCATGACAAGAGCGTGACTTCGGACGATATCGTCAACGCATGGGATCAGGTGATCGATGAAGTGACGTCGAAGCCGGTGGATAAGGGGACGTACGATCGCGCGATCGTCAAGCTCCGCTCGAGCTTCTACGATGATGTCAGCGGCTTCTTCGGATTTGGACGTGCGGATCTGCTTGCCGCGTTTGCTCTGTTCGATGATAACCCACAGCGCATCAATACACTCGAAGAGCAGTTCAGGAACGTGACGCCCGAACTGATACAGCAGACAGCAAAAGAGTACTTGCGCAAAGGGAACCGCACCATACTCGTCATCGAACCGAAGTCGGGATCATAAGGAGAGGCGATCATGAAAAAGACTATTCTTGGAGTTTTCGCGGCGCTTATCGTCTTCACAGGCGCAGTCGTTGCACAGAAGCAGACGCCTCCCGAAGGAGGCAAGCCGAGAGATTTTGTTCTTCCCCAGAAGCAGCAATTCAAACTCCCAAATGGCATGGAGGTGACGCTCGTGCCGTTCGGGGCGATCCCAAAGGTGTCGGTCAATTTGGTTGTGCGGGTTGGCAACCTGAACGAGAAGGAGAACCAGGTCTGGCTTGCTGACATCGTAGGCGATCTCATGAAGGAAGGGACGACCTCGCGGACAGCGGAACAGGTGGACAAGGAAGCTTCCGGAATGGGAGGCGACGTAAACGTGAATGTGGGAGCCGAGATGACGACTATCTCAGGCGACGTGTTGTCGGAATTTGGCCCGAATCTCGTCCATCTGATCGGAGATATTGTCATGAATCCATTGCTGCCGGAGTCCGAACTTGCACGCCTGAAGAAGGACCGTGTTCGCCAGTTGAGTGTCAGCAAGACTCAACCGCAGAATCTGGCGATGGAGGAGTTCCGGCGATTGTTGTATCCTGACCATCCGTTTGGTCGCGTGTTCCCGACACAAGAGAATCTTGAGAAACTGACAATTGCCGACGCGCAGAAGTTCTACAAAGAAAATTTCGGCGCCCAGCGGGCTGCGATCTATATTGCCGGGAAGTTCGATCCAAAAGCTATGGAAGCTGCCGTACGTGCGACGTTTGAGGCCTGGGCAAAAGGTCCGGCGGTGTACACGAACATTCCAAAGCCGTTGGCGAAGAAGTCGTTTGGCCTCGTCGAGCGTCCCGGAGCGCCGCAATCGACCGTGTATGTCGGTTTGCCGGTTGCCAACCCGATCGACAAGGACTACATCAAGCTGGCGGTGACAAATTCACTGCTCGGCGGATCGTTTGCTTCGCGCATTACGAGCAACATCCGCGAGAAGAAGGGCTACACGTACTCACCGTTCAGTCAGATTTCCTCTCGTTATCGCGACGCGTACTGGGTGGAAATAGCCGACGTTGGGACCGATGTCACTGGTCCCGCGCTGAAGGAAATCTTCGCGGAGGTAAAACAACTCTCCACTGAACCGCCGCCGGAAGATGAGTTGAAGGGAATTCAAAATTACATGGCCGGCACGTTCGTCCTGCAGAACTCAACCCGGCAAGGGATCATCGGACAGCTCGCGAATCTGAACCTCCACGGCCTGCCCGAGTCGTATCTCACGAACTATGTGAAGAATGTCTTCGCTGTAACGCCGGCCGATGTGATGCACACGACGCAAAAATTTATCCGGCCGGATGACATGACGCTCGTGATTGTCGGAGACAAGAAGAAGGTCGAAGATCAGATCAAGGACTATGCGAGTCCGAAACCTGAGGGGAAGTGAGAGAGGTGGTCTTGTCGGTTGCGCAACAAAGCCCGTCCCGATTCGGGGCGGGCTTATTTATTTTGTGTTCAATGTGGGGCGTTCTCAAGGAACAGCCTTGCATCTCAGGATCTCTAAACCTACATTTCACATCATGTTGTTCTGAGTTGGACATCATCTGGTGCAAATCGAAGCATGAAAATTCTCATCGTCGATGACCTGCCGTCGAACCGGGCGTTGCTCGACAAGATTGTGCGGTCGAGTCTCTCCTCCGACACGCTGCTTGCATCCGACGGAGGTGATGCTCTCGCGAAGATCGCCCTCGACAAGCCGGACCTGATCCTGCTGGACGTCATGATGCCCGTCATGAATGGCTACACGTTTCTGAAAGAGCTTCGTGCCAACGAGCAGTGGAAGTCAATCCCGGTGATTGTTACGACATCGTCGGGTGACAAAGCGATCGTGCGGGAGATGGTGGCGCTTGGAATTGCGGGATACCTCCTGAGACCGTTCGCTGCGAGGCAGGTCGTGGAAGCGATCCAGGAAGCGCTCAAGATACCCGGCGGCGAAGGGAATAATACCCCGCCAACCTCGGGACAAACTCCTGCTTGACGGACCTGAGTTGCTGACGATCCATGACAGAAGAGGGCTGGACTACAAGAAGGTAGGCAGCCCTATTTTTATGTACGATCTTATTTCGAGACGAATTTGTTTTAGGGAACGTGTCCGGCAACGAGGGACGCTTTGACCCACCGAGCAGCGTTCAAAGCCTACCAACGACATCTATCGAAGATTCTACCATCCAGGTTGGAGGATTTGGTTCCGACAGGCGCCCTACGCGGGTTGCGAGCAATGCATCGACGAAATCGATTTGCAGAAAATCGAGGAAAGCTATGACGGTGGTGGGGCATGCAGCTTTTATCAGGTGATTTTGGCGGGTGTGGGGGCGGAATGAGGGGCTGACCTGTAGAATTTTGCAATCTCCGGGTGGACGGTTTAAACCGTCCATGCGGGCGACTCGCTGGCCGGA
>DATJQB010000373.1:0-7696 GCA_035506075.1 Bacteroidota bacterium
GGAAGCGCAACGCGTAAAACTGGCAACAGAGCTATCCAAGAAAGCTACAGGAAAAACTGTATATATTTTAGACGAGCCGACTACAGGACTTCACTTTGACGATATCGCGAAGCTCCTCAAGTGCTTCAATGCACTTGTCGATGCGGGACATTCGCTGGTTGTCATAGAGCACAACATGGATGTCATCAAATGCGCAGATTACATCATCGATCTCGGGCCTGAAGGAGGTGACGGAGGGGGAGAGGTCGTGGGCACCGGAACGCCGGAAGAATTGGCTGGCATCAGCGACTCGTACACAGGGAGATTTTTGAAACTTCATCTCTGAACAAAGGAACGGAGAAGCCGATGAAGAACGTCATCACAGTGTTCATTGCAGCCGCGCTCGCGTCACAACTCCTGATTGCGGCTCCGTCCGATCGGGGGAAGCTCGGGATTGGAATTGTGCTTGGAGCTCCGACGGGGTTTTCATTGAAGTACTGGGAGAATCAACGGTTTGCCTATCAAGGCACGATCGGGAGCATGTTCAGTGGAGGGCTGACGATCGGCGCAGATGCGCTGTTCCATGAGAACATCTTCAGGGATTCGCGAGTGCCGTTTTACTACGGTCCCGGTGTCTTCATTGGAAACGCTGCCTGGGGAGGTCCCGACTACTCGCATGACGGACTCGCATTGGGAGTGCGCGCCGCGTTCGGGGCGGATTTCATCTCGCGTGAGTACCCGTTCGATGCGGCGCTTGAGCTCGGTCCGGCGCTCTTGCTTGCGCCGAAGCTGGGTATCGGTGTGCAACTCTCGCTCTCATTCCGCTATTACCCGTAACAAATGGAAGTGCCACGCACTTCGACTGTAGCAGAAGTGCGTGGCAAGTTTGGATGCCGAAGCCGGAGGGCAGGTCCATTCACCGCTGCATGACGTTCAGGTTGCCCGACCTGGTTTCGATCGCAATTTTACCATTCCCGTTCCCCATCTTCCCCAGCACGTAGCCGCCTCCCCCATCAAAATCCTTTTTCCTCGAGAGCGGCAGGTTTGTTTCGATCTTCCCATACGTGACATTAAGGTCCACATCGCCCCCGAACCCCTGGGGCATCTCGAACATGACTCGTTCGTATTCGTTCTTGATATCGACCGACGTCGGGACGGTTGCCGTCGACACGTCGACGCGGCCTCCGGTGTTCGTTATCGTCAACTGCTTCGCACTGATCTCGCGCAAAGAGATCGTGCAGTACTGGGTCCTGGATGTCCAGTCTCCCGTGACACCGGTTGCCCGGACGCTGGAGCTTTGAGAACGGACGTCGATGTTCCCCTTGATGCCGTTCAGCTCGATGCCGCCATAAGGGTCGTCGATCCGCACGTCGCCCGAAGCGTTGGTAAGAGTGATTTGCCCCGACTGTCCTTTGAGCACGATCTCTTTCCCAGCCTTCCCGCTGATGCGATCGAGATCGATTGAGCCGTACAGATTCTCCACTGCCGCGCCGTCCATCTCTCTCGCCCTGATCGATCCGCTCCTGTCCCTGATTTCAAGCATGCCTTTGACGTTGTTCACGGTGATCGTCGAGTAATCCGAGTGGATGGTCGCGTCCCCTTTGATGTCGTCGACCCTGATCGTCGCGCTTGCCGAGTGAATGTTGACCGGCTGCGTGACTCGCCGGACCGAGATGTTGGAATACTCGGCGTCGATGTCGACCTTGCCGTCAAACTGGTCGACGACAACGTTGTTGCTCTTGCTCTTCAGGCGGAGCGACCCTGCACAGTTCTCGAAGGTTGATTTGCCGTATTCATTGCGCACTTCTCCGACCGACAGGCAGTTCTTCAGTGTCACCGAATTCCCGGTCCCGAGAAGGTCGAGCGAGCCTTTCATACCATCCATCTCGACGGAACCATACCGCACTTCCGCGCTCAGCGGGTTGCTCCGAGGAACATAGATCTCTCCTTCGACCTCCTTGCGCATGAATGATCCACCGAAAAGAGAGGAGAGCCAATCCACAAATGAGTTCCCCCCGTGCATCCTCATCTCGGGCTCTTCGTACTCGATGCGCAGCACCTCAGAGGTTTGCTGCTCCTTCAGCGAAATCGCATCCAGGAACCGCTGCTCGTCCTTCGTGTTGGAGGATGAAAACGTGATGTCGAGCCTGACCGAAACCTCGTTCTTGTCCCATGATCTGAACTTGATCCTTGATCCGCTGAAACCCCTGATCTCGATTTTCTGCGAAGGGGTGGTGGAAAAATGCTGGTCGATGTCCCTGTGTTTTTCGGGATTGACAAGCATCATGGTGGAGGCGACCGCTGCAAGGACAAGGGCTTTCATAATTCGATTTCTCCTTCCTCGATCATTTCCTGGAGGATCTTCAGTTCCTGACTGTACAGCCCGCGCAGCTTCTCGCGTTTCAGGGGAGAAAGGTCTCTTCCGCCGGTCTCATCCCGCAGTGCTGCGATGGCCGAGTTGATGAGTTTGAGTTGCTCCTGCCTGCTCTGAAGCTGGCCCGCCAGGCTGGGTCGCTCAGCGATGTTCGTCGTCGCTGCCGGTACGACTCGCTCAAATTCCCTGATTGCCGATACATATGCCCGCTCAAGTTTCAGCGGCGTCGGCTGGGAATTTTCCATTACCTGCCGGGCGAGCGTCCAGCTGCCGAAGAGGGCCAGCCCGAGAATGACACTTGCCGCCATCCCGAAGACGAAACTCCTGCCGTCCTGGATGAACGCGTATGCACGGGGACGAAGGGTGGAGCGTTCTATCGAACGCCACATTGCATCCTGACTCTTCCGCCCGGGAATCTCATTCTCGTCGTAGAATTCTTTTGGATCGATCATCGTATTCCTTCCTTCTTCCAGCGCTCCTGAAGATGGCGCTTCGCCCTCATCAGCAGTGTCCTGGATGAACTCTCAGCGATCCCAAGCATGATGCTGATTTCTGCGTGCGAATATCCTTCCACTTCGTAGAGGAGAAACACCGCCCGCTTTGTCTCGTCAAGCTCCATCATCCAGATTTTCATCGCCTGGTTCCATTCAAACTCGTCGGCCTCTTCTGTGAGAGGAGTGAGATTCTCTTCGTGCGGCACAAACTCGACGATTGCTCCCCGCCGCAGCTCCATCCTCATCTCATTCAATGCAAGCTTGAACAGCCATGAGGAGAACCGCGACCTCCCGTCGAACGACCCGATGTGCTCAAATGCCTTGACGAACGAGTTCTGAACCCACTCCTCGACGCGGTCCCGGCCCGGAGCAAACTGGGAGAGAAATCGATAGAGCGGAACCACGTTCGCGCTGAAAAGCTCGCGGAACGCACGTTCGTTTCCTTCTTTTGCCCTGGTGACCCAGACGGTTTCGTCCTGCATGGAAGCTTGAATTCGTTCTACAGGTTAGATGATTGAGAGGGTGAAAACGCTACACGGTTGATGAGTTAAATCCGGGCCTGGCTGGAATGGCATTTGGGTGACTCGGGTCACACTCCGAATCGTACCGCTCTCTTACATTGAGGTGTAGTCCTGAAGCACATCGTCGATCTGTAGAGCAAAGGGGAAGCTCTGCGGGTTGGTGAGTGCTTCAGCTTTTTTTATCCCCCCTCGTGCCTCTTGCCGAAAAAGAAAAAGCGCACATAGGGTGCGCTTTGTGCTTCCGATGCAAATCTGCCGGTCTCTTCTAATAGAGTGAACCGAAGTTCAGCGTGATGTAGAATCCGCCGAATTTCTTGATCAACGTCCCCTGCAGACTCTCGATCCCGGGGCCGTAGGGAACGAAGTAGTACCGGACGCTCACACCCGTCAACGATCCCTTGTCCAGACCAAAATACGCGCCCGCGCCGATGTAACCTCCGAGTGCGTATTTGAACTGCCCGTATTTCAAACTTGTGAAGAAGTCGATTTGGTTATAGTATGTCGCCGTCGTGCCGTCAGGTCCCACCTCAGCTGTGGGTGTGGCGTACGGAGCCACGAAAATCAGGGACGGACCAATTCCTGCACTCAGGTAGGGTCTGAAATTGTCGACGATATCGTCTTTGAACAACCTGTACTGCATGCCGAAGGTGACAGGGATGAGCAAGAGCCGGTTGATCTTGTATGGAGTATACGATTCGCCCGTGTAGGGATTGATGTACTCAACTTCCGCGTCGTCCTTCACATCTGAAATGGCAATCTGGGCAAACCCGGACAGCACGTCGGTAAACTCGTGGCGATAGAATGCGCCGGCGCCGAAGCCGTTGTTCGACAACATGATGTCGACGCCCCACGCGTTGTGGTATGGCTCGTACGAAGTCTTCTGGATGAGATCTGGACTCGAGGGAGTGAACACCCTCGTTGAATCGCGCTGCGGGTACTCCTGCGCCACCGAGAGCGAAGGAAGTACCGCCGCCATGATCAAGGCGAGGAAGAACAGTGCTGTTTGTTTCATTGTCGATATCTCCGATGCCCGGTAAAGACTGACTCGACGCTCCTACCGATTTGCTTGAATCGCAGGCTGCGAGCCTGGTGAGACACGTTGAGCAAACAGAAGATCCTTTTTCCGTTGCGTGCACCCGCCAGCCACATGGAGTCCCTGGCGGCAGGCGGTGAATCCAACGAACACATGCTAAAAAACAGAGAACTCTTTTCTTAAGAAGCTTACTAATAAAAACGGTCTCCCGGGAAATATAGTTCCGATCCCGGACACCTGCAATGATCAGAGAACGGAGAAGATGCCGAACTTGAGGTACGCCGTCTCCGGCATCGCTGGAAGGACCGGATGGTCGGCGGAAGCGCCTCTCCATTCCAATAATTGCAGCGACCGGTGTGCAACCCTTGCACCCCCTTCGATAGCTTCAATGAACGATTCAGGAGTGACGTGGTGTGAGCACGAGGCGGTGACGAGGATGCCTCCCGGATTCAAGAGCCGCAGCGCGCCGGCATTGATTTCTTTGTAGCCCTTGAGGGCCGTTGCCACAGTCTTCTTGTTCCTGGCGAACGAAGGGGGATCGAGAATGATGACGTCGAACTTCCTTCCTTCTTCGGCAAGTTTCGGCAGACGATCAAAAACATCGGCGGATTCAAATGAAATGTTTTGGAGTTCGTTGATCGTGCAGTTGACTTTCGCATTGGCGATGGCAGCATCGGAACTGTCGAGCGCAAGGACGCTCGCCGCACCTGCTTGAGCGGCATACAGCGCGAATCCCCCCTCGTTGCAGAAACAGTCGAGGACGTTCGCGTTCCTGACATACCGCTGCACGGCAAGCCTGTTATCGCGCTGGTCGAGAAAGAACCCCGTCTTTTGTCCGTCGAGCAGCGAAACCTTGAACTTGATGCCGTTCTCGGTGATGATCGTCTGCCCGATGGTCCCGCGCAAAACCCCTTTTTCGAGCGGCAGCTGTTCGAGCGCACGAAGGGGAGATTCATTCCGCTCGATGATGGCTTTCGGATGAAAGATCGATTCGAGAACGTCGCACAACAGGGTTAATCGCCGGTCCATTCCGACTGAGAGCGTCTGCAGTGAGAGATACTCATTGTACTTGTCGATAATGAGTCCGGGAAGGAAATCTGCTTCACTGTGCACGAGCCTGAACGAATCGGCCCCCGGGTAGACCCGCGTTCGCAGCTCCAGGGCACGGGTGATCCGTTGCTCGAAGAACTCGAACGTGACCGGTTCCTGCACGCGGCTGAGGAGCCTGAAGGCGATGAGTGAATGGGGATTGTAGAAACCAACGCCGAGAAATTTCTCGTCGTGTCGCAGGAGATCGACAACATCGCCGGCTTCAGGATTCCCCTGGATGCCTTTGATCTCGTTGCTGAACACCCATTGGTGTCCCGCGGCGATCCGATGCTCCTCGTTCTTTCGAATGATGATTTGTTTTTTCACGATACAAAAGTAGACAGAATTGACCCGAGAAGCAATTGGCTGGAATCGGAACAAACAGTCGGCATCGGTGGAACGCTTTCATTGCTGCGCCTCTCCATTCGAAATCCTGCATCATTGCATGGCTACCAAACGATTGGTATATTTCATGTCACGACAGGGAGAAATGAAGATTGGAAGAGGAGAGAATGTGATGAAGATCGCCGAAGTGCTGGGAAATGAATCTGGCAAACTGCTCGATCATGTGTGCAGGACGATCCGGAAGGAAGACCTGCATCTACCTGGTCCCGACTACGTTGATCGGATGCTGCTTCAATCGGATCGATCGCCGCAGGTGTTGAGAAATCTTCAATCGATCTTCGATCACGGCCGGCTCGCCGGGACAGGGTATGTGTCCATCCTTCCCGTCGATCAGGGAATTGAACACTCTGCAGGAGCGTCGTTCGCCCCGAACCCGGCCTACTTCGATCCCGAGAACATCGTTCGCCTGGCTATTGAAGGCGGTTGCAATGCTGTGGCGTCCACGCTCGGCGTCCTGGGTTCTGTCGCACGCAAGTATGCCCACAGGATTCCGTTCATCCTGAAGATCAATCACAACGAATTCCTTTCGTACCCCAACACCTACGATCAGTCGATGTTTGCAGATGTGCAACAGGCGTACGATATGGGCGCCGCTGCTGTCGGAGCGACGATCTATTTTGGTTCACCTGAGTCACGCCGCCAAATCTGGGAGGTGAGTCAGGCCTTTCATCGGGCCCACGATCTCGGCCTCGCCACGATCCTCTGGTGCTACCTCAGAAATCCGGGCTTCAAGACAAAGGAGAAGGATTACCACGTTTCGGCTGATCTGACCGGCCAGGCAAATCATCTCGGTGTCACGATCGAAGCCGACATCATCAAGCAGAAAATGCCGGAGAATAACGGCGGCTTCACAGCTCTGAATTTCGGCAAGACCGACAATCGGGTCTACGAACAACTGACGAGCGATCACCCGATCGACCTCACACGATACCAGGTGGCAAATTGCTACATGGGAAGAATCGGACTGATCAACTCGGGTGGGCCTTCTGGGGCGAATGATATCGCCGAAGCAGTCAAAACCGCCGTCATCAACAAACGGGCGGGGGGCATGGGACTCATTAGCGGGCGCAAGGCTTTTCAGAAGCCGATGGCAGAAGGGGTAAAGATCCTCAATGCCATACAGGATGTCTATTTGTCCGGAGAGGTGACGATCGCTTAGCCTGCCCGGAGCGATTGTCCCGATCCTTTGATGCACGAGGGTGTGGTGTGTGAGAGGCGCCTATCACTCCACCTTGTTGGCGACAGAGTGGAGTCTGACGCCTCTCGTTGTTTCGGAACGCACCATGACCCATGTCCGGCGCCAAACACGATAGGATGCCATGAGCAGCTTGAAGTGTGTCATATTCGATATGGACGGTACTCTCACGCAGACCAATCGGCTGATTTTCGATTCATTCAATTACATAGCCATGCGGTACGAAGGGAAGAAATATTCGGAGAGGGAAATCACAGCGATGTTCGGTCCCCCGGAGGAAGGGGCGCTTCTGAATATCGTCGGAGCGGAAAAGATCGGACAGGCGATGGAGGAGTATCTTCAGTTCTATAGCGCGCACCACAACGAGCTGGCGCGGCTGTATCCCGGAATCAAAGAGATCGTGTCCGATCTGAACCATCGAGGCATCCACGTCGCACTGTTTACCGGAAAAGGGATTGATACGACGACGATCACGCTGGAGAAGTTTGGTCTCACCCCGTACTTCGACTATGTCGTGACTGGAAGCGATGTGGCGAATCACAAGCCATCGGCCGAGGGAATCAGGAAGATCCTCGGGCATTTCAATCTGACGCCCGATGAGGTTCT
>DATJQB010000374.1:0-7669 GCA_035506075.1 Bacteroidota bacterium
GCGCCTCGATGTAGTCGATCTTGTCGGCCGGGATGACAAAGACGCGCGTTCCGTCGCGCACGAGCACGCGTTCTGCGGTCTCTCCCCTGGGCCTTGCGGAACTCACAAGTTCCTGCTGATCGGGGAACTCACGCTTCTCGAGTTTCTCCTTGGCCCGCTCCAATGCTTCTTCGAAGCGCTCGCGGCTGAACGGCTTGAGAAGGTAATCAACGGCATGCACTTCAAAGGCCTTGACCGCATATTGTTCGTACGCCGTAATGAAGATCACCACGACGTCCGACTCGATAAGTTCGAGCACTTCAAAGCCGTTCAGTTTCGGCATTTGTACATCGAGGAAGAGGAGGTCGGGCTTCAGCTCGGTGACGGCCTTGACAGCCTCGAATCCGTTGGAGCACTCCGCCGCGATTTCAATCTCCACATGATCGGCGAGATACTCGCGAATGATACTCCGGGCGAGGACTTCATCATCGACAACGATTGCGCGAATTGTATCCATGGTCATCGTAACGATAGCAAACGAGGTGCGCTATGAACAGCTGGATTCAACGACCCGCCAGGATCAGAATCTTACGCGGGAAGGAAGATTCAGTGTGTTACCACAGCGGGGGTGTTGACCGGAGATGCACGCCTGATCCCGATGCCTGTCTGTGCCGGGAGCCAGAGGTCGGAGCGAAACACGCCGTCGCTCTCCGATGTCTGAAGTTGAGCGTCATCTTTGTAGATCGCACGCAGCCGCTTGGTGACGTTGTCCAGGCCGAGTCCCCCTTTGCCCTTTCTCGGCCGGTCGGGGTCGATCGGATTTTCGATGCGAAGGTGGAGCACGCTGCCGCGCCATTCAGCTTCCATCGAGATCGTTCCGCCGTCCAGCATGTGGGCAATCCCGTGATGCACGGCGTTCTCGATCAGCGGTTGAAGGATGAGCGGGGGGACCATGCAATCCTTGCAAACGTCCTCGATTTTCTGGACGATCTGCAGACGTGCGCCATAGCGAATCTGTTCGATCTCGAGAAAACTCAGCGACATCGAGATTTCCTCTTCGAGGCGGATGAACTCATTCGAACCAAGTCGCAGGCTTTTCCGGAGGAAGTCCGCCAGGCGCAGCGTCATCGCACGGACTGCCGCAGGATCCTGTGTCGCGAGAGCGCTGATGGAATTGAGACTGTTGAAGAGGAAGTGCGGGTTGATCTGTGCGCGCAGCGCCTTTAGTTCCGCTTCCTGTGCGAAGATCCGCGACTGAAGCTCGCGCTGTTCCGATTCTTTCGACGCTTCGAAGGTGACAATCAGGTAATGGACGGCGACCGTGAGGCTGTAGAGGATGAATCCCACGCCGATGAACAGGGGAGCTTTCGCGAGAACATGCACCCGCAGCGCTTTCCACGCCAGGGCGTTCTGAAGCAGCATGACCCATCCCGCTGAAATGGTAACCCAGACAAGGATCGTCAGCACTGCTGCCATCGCCTGGACAATCATCACCTGTGTAAACGGCGTCTTCTGGAGCGGATACACGCGGCACACATACCACGACGAAAGGCAGATGGCGCCGTAGACCATCATGAGCGGGACGGCGACGGCGAGTGCTTCAAGCCACGTAAAATCATCGTGCGGCAGCGCGAGCACTGCCGCAAGCATGACGCCGAAGATCAGCCAGCCAAGCAGATAGATGCTGAGACGTTCCTGATATGCGATGATCGGGTGCATGGATCAGTTCTTGATCTCCACACCGCCCATGATCGAATAACCCTTCACGATGAGTTTCTTGTTTGTCTCGGATTGAATCGGCCTGGTCTTGTCCTCAAACCCTCCAAGCACAGGGACGCCTGTCATGACGACAACCCAGTTTTCCGGCACCCAGATTTCGATGCCTCCCATGATCGCTACGACGTGCAGCACTGCCTCGGCATCTTGGATCGCGGCCTTTCTGAAATCGAGCTCGCATCCACCCATGATTGCCGTCACTTCGCCTCCCCGGAAATCCTGCGAGTCGTTGGCGCGCTTGAATCCACCCATGAGTGCAAAGGCGTTAATCGTCGAACTATTGTCGTCGATGACGGTCCCGAACGGAAAGCGGCCGCGGGATGGGCGCCAGATCATGCTGATGCCGAGCGCGACGAGGATGAGCGGCCAGAGATCCCAGACATTGAAATAAAGAACGTCGAGACGATCGAGAAACCAGAACGATCCGACGAGCGTCCAGAACACACCCCATGCCTTTTGCCCGGGGGTCTGGCATTGAATGATCCTGGAGATGCCGTACAAGGCGATCAGGATCGGCCAGTATCTCAGGATGTCTCCCGCGTACACGATGCCGAGATTTTGAAGCGTGTAGAGAACGCCAAGTGCGATGATGAACAGCCCGAGCAAGAGCTGGAAACTGATTCTTGAAGTTCTTGAAGACATAATCTCACCCTTTGGATGTACGCCACTCCGGTTGCGGGGTCACCGCTTTCCAGACAGCATTGATGCCGAAGCCGATCAGGAGAAGCGGCCAGGAGTTGTGAAAGGTTAGTCCGAACATATGAAGAACGGACACGAAAAGCCAGAGGCCGATGAAGACCCAGAAAAATCCTTTGCGCCGCTGCCGCGGGGTGTCGGCCTCGAATATCCTGGCGAGCCCAAAAGCGACGACGATCAGCGGCCAGAAGTGTCCAATGGGCGCGCCGATGTAAATGAGGTCGAAATTGTCGAGCATGAACGCCAGTCCCACGAGCAGCAGAAGAACGCCCACGACGAGCGAGCCCCTGTGATGATGATCTGATTCGTATTCCATTGAAATCTCCTTGATCTGAACAAGTTCGTTATGATGATGAATCTGATCGGAGCACCGCCCGTTGTATCTTACTTCCGCAGCGATGCCTCGAAATCAATGAGGTTGTCCTTCATCGCACACGCGCTGAAGGGAGTCCTGGAAACCATGTCCTTGAACTGTGCACTCGTGTACGCTCGTTGACGCAGCATGCCTTTGAAGGTGCGTTTCATGAACACCCCTGCCAATCCCCGCGCCTTCATCGATCTGGAGACGAAATTGTCGATGGCTTCGTCGGTGATGTCGCGTCGTAAGTCGCTCAGCCACACCCGCCCGCCGGGTTTCAAAACCCGGCACATTTCGTTTAATGCAACAAGCGGCTCGGTGAAGTTCTTGAACGACGATGTGCAGAGAATGAAATCGAATTCCGCGGCACCAAATGGCATCGACGATACATCTCCGAGCCGGAAGTCAATTTCAACACCCGCTTCGCGTGCGTTCGACCGGGCAATCTCAAGGAACGTCTTGCTGATGTCCAATGCGACAACCTTGCACTGCCTGCGTTTGACAAGCTCGATGGCAAGGTATCCGGGACCAGGCGCTATTTCAAGAACCGTGCTTCCCGGTTCGATCTGATCGGCAAGGTCGTGTGCCCAAACGCGGTACACTCCCGAGCTGTAGCGGCGGGCATTCCGGTTATACATGCGGGCGATAAACCCCTCCATCGCAGCACCTTTGTGACCTTTTGCATTCTCCATGTTCGTTTCTTCCTCTGGATCCGTTTCCTGATAATGGTGAGAGACCTCTCCATCAAGATACTGACGCAGAGAGCGATTGTTGCGTAATTTTCGGTTAACAGTGGTGTGGGATCGGTGAATGGAGAAACGGGGGAGGGCTAACGGACGGATTTGACGAATTTCCTATAATCGTCCATCGTGTCGATATCGAGTGTGGCGGCGTCGAAGGGGATTGCTGTCACCCGTTCCGGATCAAGGTCGATGATCCGCTTGGCGCCGTGATCACCCGTCAACGTGAGCAGCTCCGGAAACACCTGGCGATGGTAGCAGGCTGGAACACCGGCTGTGCTTTCATATCCGGTGGCTATGATTGGCTTCTGGTTCGTGCACGCTTCCATCAGGTGAGAGAGGTGATCGGAGGTCACAAACGGCTGGTCGCACAGGAAGATAAGAGCGGTTTCGATGTCGGCAGGAAGCCGGGAGAGACCTTCACGAATGGAAGATGCAATCCCCTCGATCCAGCGATGATTGAAAACGATCTGCACCGGCAGGTCGTCCAGCTCGTGCTTCATCCGGTCGGATTCGAAGCCGAGGACAGCGAGAACTTCCGATGGACGCGCCGCAAGGGCGGTCTCGGCCGCGTGCCGCAGCAGACTTTTCCCCCGAAGTTGCAGAAGCTGTTTTGGCAATCCCAGCCGAGAGGAACTCCCTGCGGCCAGGATAATGATGGCGCTTGCAGTGTTCATGAGTTTGTTTCGAATGGGGTATCGATGCGACGTCCTTGTGGGACGACCCCACCGCTGTTCCGCTAGATGCTACGGAAGCGGCTGCATCCCCATGTGTGCCCATTCTTCTCTCGACGGACCGTAAATACCCGGTACCGTAAGCCCGGCCTGACGCATCAGCACCGTCATCTGCGCGCGGTGGTGGGCCTGGTGCATGATGAGAGAACTGAGTGCACCGCCCCGTTTCCACATCTCGCCATACATGTTGATCTCGTCGTTCAGCGAGGCATCTGTCCATGACCGGCGAACGGCTTCGAGGATCGATTTGGAGCTGATGTCGTACGCGGACGCAATCTCGGCAGCGACGGTCGGCGGATCGGAATCCTCTGCCGGCGCTGTGACCTGCAGTCCCATTTTCGATCCCATTTCGCTGAGCGTCAGAACAACATGCCACGCAAGAAAGCCGAGCGAGCGGCCGTCCTGGCTGACTCGCTGTTCAAGTGACTTGTCTGTGAGCGAGCGAAGGACTTTCATTGTTGAGCCGCTCTCGTTCTCCCAGTCTGCCACGAAATCTGCGATAGACCTGTACATAACTCCTCCTTGGTAGAAGCCAACGTGCCGGACGGTGCTCCGACTACTTTTTCATCGTGTCGAGGATCTTCTCCATATCGTCCATGACGCGATTCATTTTCTTCATCGTCAATTGCAGCGGTGTCGGTGTTGTCATATCCACTCCAGCCTTCTTCAGGAGTTCGATCGCGTAATCCGATCCTCCCGCAGAAAGAAATTCAATGTAGCGGCGTGTCGCCTCCTTGTCGCCCGCAAGGACCTCCTCGGAGAGCGCGGCCGAAGCCGTAAAGGCGGTTGCGTACTGATACACGTAGAAGTCATAGTAGAAATGAGGAATGAACGCCCACTCTGCCTTGATTTCGTCGTCGACGATGCAAACTCCCTTGTCATGACCGTAGTACTTTCGCGTGATCTGCAGATACAGATCGTTGAGTGCGTCGCCTGTGATCGATTCTCCCTTTTCCGCCATCTCGTGCATCCGAAGTTCGAATTCGGCGAACTGCGTCTGCCGAAAGACAGTGCCCTTGATCCCTTCCAGGTAATTCCCGAGCAGGGAGAGCCTCACCTTGTCGTCGGTGATCGACTTCAACATATGATCGATAAGAAGCGCTTCGTTGAATGTCGAAGCAACTTCAGCGACGAAGATCGGGTAGTCGGCCGTCGGATATGGCTGCTTCTTGTTGGAGAGATAACTCTGCATCGTGTGGCCGAGCTCGTGAGCCAGCGTGCTCATGTCGTCGTACTTGTTGTTGTAGTTCAACAGCATGTACGGATGAACGTCATAGACAGAGCCGTTTGAATACGCGCCGGATCGCTTTCCGTCTGTCGGGTAGAAGTCGATCCATCGGTCGCGGAACGCCTGTTCGATCACCGACACGTACTCTTTCCCCAAAGGGGAGAGCGAAGCGATGACGTTTTTCTCCGATTCCTCGATTGTGTAGCGGAGGTCGACGCTGTTCAGCAACGGTGCATACAGATCGTAGTAGTGAAGCTCCTTGAGGCCGAGGATGCGCTTCCTGAGATTGAGATAACGGTGAAACGTCGCCAGGTTGCTGTTGACACCGTCGACGAGGCTGTGGTACACAGACACGGGGATGTTGTTTGCGTCGAGGGCGCTTTCGAGGCTCGAGCCGTAGTTCCGGGCCCGGGCGTAGAACATGTTCTTTTTCACCTCGCCGTTCAGCTCCGTGCCGAATGTCCGACGGAAATCGTTGAGTTTGCCGAAGAACGTCGCGAAGACCAGCCTCCGGTCTTCCTGGTTCGGCAACGTCCGGTACAGCGAGAACGCCGCCTTGGTAAGCTTCACGGTTTCACCGCTGCTGAGCTTTACTTCGGGATATGGAAAATCCGCATCAGCGAACACGCCGTAGATAGTTGAGGGCGCGTCGGCCATCAGGCTGGCATCTGCGATGATCTTTTCTTCGCCGGCAGTTCCCGTGTGCGCTTTTCGCCGGAGTATGTCGTCGAGGTAATGCCGGTAGATCCCCAGTTTCTTTTCCTGCTGAATGAAGCCATCGACAGTCTTCTTGTCGAGGGAAAGAATTTCAGGCTCGATATACGCTGCCTTTGCAGCAAAGTCGGAAGAAACCTGACGGACTTCCTGCTGCATGGCCTGGTACTTTGAGTCCCTCGTATCCTGATCGGAGCTCATGCTCGCATAACTGCCGAGCCGCGTCAGCTCCTTGGTGATGTAGCTTGCACGGTCGAGGCATCCGAGGAGTTGCGCCGGAGATTTCCCGAGGCTTCCCTTGAAGTCTGCGATGGACGGAACTTCGGCGGCAATCTTCACCTTCGCCTGCTTCCATGCCTCGTCTGATGGAAAAATATGCGTGAGGTCCCACTTGTAGTTGTCCGGGATTTTCGAGCGATCGTGTTCCTGCGAGAAGGATGTATCGGAAGGAGCAAAGGAAAGTGTGAGGAACGAAAACGTCAGCGCTGTCAACGGATGCATCGGATCACCTTTCTGCGGCGCAAAGTGCTGGTCATGATGTGAGGAAACTCTGATCATGCGTCGTGTGCGCAATAATTGTCCATGGAAGTCAATTGCCCCAGAATGTACGCGTTCGGGTACGAAACGGCAAGGAGATGAGGTCGGAATGCGAAATCGACCGGATCAATCATGAGCCTTTGCATCAACTTCCGGAGTGGATCGGTCCGCCGTGATTGCGTAAAAATCCGCCGCCCCGTCCGTTGAGAAACGCCTGGATCTCAGAAAGAACAGACAGGGCAATTTCCTCGGGCGACTCCGCACCGATGTTGAGCCCGACCGGTCCGTGCAGCCTTTCGAGTTGCCTGCCCGTCGGCTCAAATCCAGACTCGCGCACCTTCTCAAGGAGCAGCGCAGTGCGTTTTGAAGGCCCCAGAATGCCGATGTAGGGGACGGGTGAAGGAAGAATCGTGCGAAGCAGCTGGAGGTCGTGCGAGAAATTGTGTGTCATAATGAGAACGCACATGTCCGCTCTCAGGCTCAGCTTGTCGGCAATTTCTTCGGGGCGGAGGAGCAGAAGTTCGTCGGCCGAGGGAAATCGATCCTTTGTGATGAACGCGGAACGATGATCGACGACGGTCACATTCCATCCAAGCTCTTTCGCGAATCGGGCGAGCGGGACAGAGTCTGTTCCGGCGCCGATGATGACAAGCGGCACGGGGGGGCGTAAGAACTCGAGAAGCGCCTCGACCGTTCCTTCCATGAAGCGATATGCCTTGACCGTCGTCCTCTTTGATCGGAGCGCTTCCATGCTATCCTCTGTCAGCGCGGCCGTAAGTGTCGGATTCATGACATCCTCTGTCACTGTCCCTGTCTCGAGCAGGAAGAGATGAGTGCCCACCGACGCCCTGAATTCGCCGTCCACGCGAAAAACCGTCGCAAGCACTCCACTTTTCCCGGCCTTCAG
>DATJQB010000375.1:0-5277 GCA_035506075.1 Bacteroidota bacterium
GATGCGCCTGGGCTTCCCTGAGCGTCTGCGCGTTCACGACATTGAATTGAATGTGGTGTCCCCCCATCGTGAAATATGATCGAACCAGGTGAGCGAGGTTCTCGATACCTTTTTCCGAATCGAGAAGCTGAGGCGAGAACTTCTGGTTCAGCAATGTGCCCCCCGTTCTCGCATGATCCATTTTCGCTGCGGACTTCAGCACTGCTGTCGGCCCGTGCCTGTCTGCTCCCTGCACCGGCGAAATGCCTTCCGACAAGGGCGTCCACGCTCTTCTGCCATCCGGTGTTGCGCCTGTCATCGAGCCAAAATAGACATGACAGGTCGTCGGCAGCATGTTGATCCTGTAGCACCCCCCCTTTGTGTTGGGTCGGCCATTCACGACTTCATAGAACTCATTGAAGACCCATCGCATGAGGTCGTCAGCCTTGTCATCGTCGTTACCGTATTTCGGCATTTTGTTCTGCAGCAGCAATCGGGTTGGTTCCAAACCGGCGAAATCCACCGCGAGCGCGCCCAGGACGTCGTTCATCGTCATTGAATGCTTTTCGAAGACAAGACTCCTTAGCGCAGCCAGGCTGTCGGTGATCGTTCCAATGCCGACGCCCTGAATGTAGTTCGTGTTGTACCTGGCTCCGCCGGCGTTGTAGTCCTTCCCCTTCGCTATGCAATCATCGATGAGCACGGAAAGGAATGGAACGGGCATGTAACTCGCATAGATGCGCTCAATGACATTGTTACCTCGAAGTTTTATTTCGATGAAATGCCTCAGTTGTTTCCTGAACGCCTGAAGCAGCTCATCGAATGAAGCGAACGTCGCGACCTCTCCTGTCTCGATGCCAATCCTGGTCCCGGTCCTCGGGTCAATGCCGTTGTGGAGTGTCACTTCGAGCACTTTTGGCAGATTGAAGTAGCCAGTGAGGATGTAGCTTTCTTTGCCGAATGCACCGGTTTCCACACAGCCGCTCGCGCCGCCGCAGCGTGCATCTTCCAGACTCTTGCCCTGGCGCAGCAGTTCGTCGACGATTGTGTCGGCGTTGAAGATTGACGGCTGACCGCGCCCATGGCTGATCACACGGCAAGCGTGCTTCAGAAATTCTTCCGGATTCTTCTTGCTCAACTGGATGTTGGAGCTGGGCTGAACAAGTTTCATCTCGTCGATGACATCAAGGATCAGGTGCGTCAGGTCGTTCACGCCGTCGCTCCCGTCCTGTTTCATCCCGCCTGTATTGATGTTCGCGAAATCGGTGTAGGTAGAGCTTTCCGCTGCCGTGACGCCGACTTTCGGCGGGGCGGGCTGGTTGTTGAACTTCACCCAGAAACACTCGAGGAGCTCACGTGCCTTCTCCTTCGTGAGCGATTTGTCGTCGATCCCTTTTCGATAGAACGGGTAAAGATGCTGGTCAAGGCGACCGGGGTTGAACGCATCCCAGGGATTGAGCTCAGTGATGACTCCGAGATGAACGAACCAGTAATATTGAAGTGCTTCCCAAAAAGTTTCGGGTGCATGGGCCGGCACGCGCCGGCAGATGTTCTCGATGGCAAACAGCTCGGATCGTCTGGCTGCATCCTGTTCCTTTTCAGCCAGCCGGTGCACCTCGTCGGCGTACCGTTTGGCGAGCAGCAGCACAGCGTCGATGCTCACGTTCATCGCCCGTAGTTCTTCACTCTTGTTGTACGCCTCCGGATCATCGATGTAGTTCAAGGCTGCCAGCGACGCGTCGATCTCCTGTTTGAAGTCGAGCATCCCTTTGCGATAAATCTTGTCATCGAGGACGGTGTGGCCGGGAGCGCGCTGCTCCATGAATTCAGTAAAGATCCCTGCGTCGTACGCTGCGTGCCACTCCGGTGTCATCTCCGCGAAAATCTTCTCGCGGAGCGTCTTTCCTTTCCAGAACGGGATGATTGTTCCGGCAAACACGTTGTTCGTCTCGTCACTGACCCTGAACCACACTTTTTCCCGCGAGTTCAGAATGTTGAGATCCTGGATGGTGTGACAGCAAAGTTCCGGGAACGTGTAGGTCGCTTTGGGAGCCGGGCCGCGCTCCCCGACGATGAGCTCTCCGTCGTTGACGCAGATTGTCTTGTTCTCCATGATGTGCATGAACGCAAGAGCCCGCGTCATCGGCGGCGAAAGAAACGAGCCTCTCTGACAGAACTCTGTCATGAGTACCGCCCGCTCAGGCGAAACGTGCGGAACGGCAGTGACGCTTTGCTCACGAAGCTTCTTGACACGGTCGGTCATGAATCAACCTCCAATGGAAACGGACGGGACATAACGTCGCAACTCTTTTACAATCATGCTCATGTCGTCGGCCGAAGGAGGACGCAGCTCTGACAATTCGTATTCCTTCCCCAACCGGCTGTATTTCTCGACGCCTGACATATGGTACGGAAGCAAATGGATTTCATCGATCGCGCGGAGAGAGGCAACAAACTCTCCGGCTTGCTGGACATCGGCGATCGAATCATTGATGCCCGGGATGATCGGCATTCGAACAATGATCTTCTTCTTCCACTCCGCAAGTCGACGCAGGTTGCTGATAACGAGGCTGTTTGTCACGCCGACATACTCGCGGTGCTTCTTGTCGTCGAGCATTTTCAGGTCATAGAGAAAGAGATCCACACACCGGCTGATGTCGCGAAGTATCTCGGGAGATGTGAAGCCGGTTGTATCCACAACAGTGTGGATTCCCTTCTTCTTGCACAGCTCAAGCACTGCCATCAGGAACTCATGCTGCAAGAGGGGCTCTCCTCCTGAGAAGGATGCCCCCCCTCCTGATTGTTCGTAAAAAATTACGTCTTTTTCAATCTCCCCGAGAACCTCATCCTGGTCCATCTCCTTCCCGGCAATTTCGCGTGCCTCTGCACTGCAAACATCAACACAGTCACCGCAGGTCATGCATGTTTGCCGGGAGGTCGTGAATCCTCCATCGACCCTCTGGATCGCCTTGTTCTTGCAAAGCTCAAAACAGTCACCGCATCGGACACACCGATCAGAACGCAGCACCAGTTCGCTTTCGGCCGCGATCGATTCCGGGTTGTGGCACCATTTGCAGTGGAGGGGACACCCCTTCAGGAAAACGGTCGTGCGGATGCCGGGACCGTCATTGACAGAAAACCGCTGGATGTTGAGAATCCGGCCTTTCATATCTCAGAGAAGACCATCAGTGAGGCAGTGCGAAGAACGGTGCGTTTGTACTCCAAAGTACGTCGAAAGATTTCGAGAATCAATCCTGACACATACGCCGCGCTGAATCATCGCGCGAACCATCCTACGACGGAACCCGGATTTTGTCCCCGGGTTCTTGTTCATGAGACGGATTTGATATAGATTATGCGCAATACGATACATCAGGCTTCCCCGGCCTGATCATCACAGACGAGAATTTCAAAGGATCAGCTATGCCATTGCCAAAATTCGCATTCTTCAAGGACAAGATCGTCCCATATTCCGAAGCAAAAGTCGGAGTCCTGACCCATGGGCTGAATTATGGAACAGGGGTCTTTGGAGGCCTCCGAGGGTACTGGAACGAACAGGAGCACGAGCTCTTCGTTTTCAGACCCATCGATCATTTTCAGCGTTTCCTCGAGTCAACGCGGCTTCTCCGCATGGAACTTCCGTTCTCGCGCGAGGACCTCACATCGATTCTCATCGATCTCATCAAGAAAGAGGATCCGCATGAGGACGTCTACGTGCGCCCTCTCGCTTTCTACGGTGACGAAATCATCGGTGTGCGCCTGCACAACGTTACCCCTGCCCTCTCGATCTGTGTTGTACCGTTCGGACGGTACATCGAGAAGGAAGAAGGAGCACACGTGACGTTCTCCTCGTGGCGGAGAATCGACGACAACGTCATCCCGGCACGCGGGAAGCTGACGGGAGGGTACGTGAATTCTGCTCTCGCCAAATCGGACGCAAATCTCTCGGGATTCGACGAGGCGATCCTCCTCAACCAGGATGGTCACGTCTCAGAGGGTTCGGCCGAGAACATCTTCATCTACAGAAAGGGGAAGCTCGTGACTCCCCCGGTGACCGACAATATCCTGGAAGGCATCACGCGCAACACGATGATCACCCTCCTGCACGACGAGATGGGAATGGAAGTAGTGGAACGACCCATCGACCGCACAGAAGTGTATCTCGCCGACGAGGCGTTCATGGTCGCGACAGGCGCGCAGATCGTTGCAATCACCCGCATCGATCACCGTAAGCTGGGTTCCGGCACCATGGGACCTGTCACGCTGAAACTCCGCGACCTCTACTTCAACGTCGTGCGCGGAAACGTCCCGGCTTACCGGCACTGGTGCAGACCTGTGTACGGCAACAAGTAACTCCCTCGTGAATGGACACAACAAGGGGCTGACCATCGTTGGCCAGCCCCCTGCACTTCCGGCATACTTCCAGCTCAATTGCACCCTGCTTACGTCCGACCGTTCATCTCCCTCAGTGCCTCGAACATCGCGACCACATTCTTCACGGGGACATTTCCCTGTATGTTGTGAATCGCATTAAATACAAACCCGCCCCCCTTTCCGAAGATCTCGCAGCGGCTCAACACTTCAGCCCGCACCTGCCCGGCGGTTCCGAACATGAGCGTCTTCTGCGTATCAACGCCGCCTCCCCAGAAAACAATATCGTTTCCAAACTCTCGTTTCAAATCCACGGGGTCCATGCCTGCGGCGGAACATTGAACCGGGTTCAGGATATCAAATCCCGATTCGATCATGGATGGTATGAGTGAAATAACCGATCCGCAGGAATGCTTGAAGGTTTTCCATGAGGTGTGCGCATGGATCCAGTCATTGATACGCTTGTAGTAGGGATGGTAAAGGGAAAGATACGTCTCTGTCGAACAGAAGGTCGACCACTGGGTTCCAAAATCGGTGCCGCAAATAAAGACCGCATCCACGCGATTGCCAATCCGACGGTGCAGTTGTTCCAGGTTTTTTATCGCGACCTCGCATTGGTGTTCAAAGATACTATGAACATACTCCGGCCTGGTGAGCGTTGAAACGTACCACTCTTCGATGTCCCTGATTCCCCTGGGATTCTTCAGGAACGGAGCCGGCACAAGGGCGATATCACCAAAGGCGAGCCCCCCGAACGTCGCTATCACTCCTCTCCCTTTCCCCTCGACATTCCTGACTTCCGACTCAAAGTAGTCAATGTCAGACGAACTCAGTGGAGTGAACTCTTCGAAATTATCCTCAGGATTCAACTGTTCCTCAATCACCGGATCCTGCCGGACGACAGTATCGAAGAAATACCCATTGTGC
>DATJQB010000376.1:0-2630 GCA_035506075.1 Bacteroidota bacterium
CGTGCGACGATGTGGTACGGCAGGCGTTCGTTTTCAACGTCGTCAGAACAACTGACGTTGCGTTCCATGCTGATCGCTCAGCTCCTTCTCCGACCGGAAAACATCGCACCCTATGATAGCATCGAGAAACCTCTGGAGTTCATCGCGGGGAAATCCGACGATCTCGGGTTGGAGGACTATGTCCAGCTGCTCACGCCGATATACGGGGAAGTGCTCCTCAATGCCGATATGTCCGACGTTTCGAAATTACATCGCTTCATGGATGCCGCGTCGAAGATGGCTGCACCGCGGATCTCGGGAAATGCACTCGACAACCGGCTCGACCCTTCCTCCGTCGAGCGCGGATACAGGTTCCTCGGTCAGCGAGCCGTGCCTGATGCGATCATCTTCAACGATCTCACATCACCTCGTGTCGGCACGGATCTCTCCCCCAGGAATGTTCCCACGGCCATGGACGTTCTCGCGGTCCTCGGATCACCCGTCGCGCTCGAGTTTGAAAAGAAATCATCGTGGATCCCACGATTCGATGACGCATTGGCGAAATTACGGTCGGAGTTCCAGGGAACGGACGAAACAACCTGGTCCAGCACCGTGTACTGGTCGTGGTTGAACACGCTTCGTGCGCTTCTCGTGGAACGGGGCGATGCCTATCCACCGTTCATGCGCGGCGCGAAGTGGGCGAGCAAGGCGGTGGTGACCGCTTCGGCATCGTGGACGGAGCTCAAACATGATTCGATGCTGTTCTCGAAGCAGTCGTACGCAGAAATGGGAGAAGGAGAAGACGAGGAGATCCCCAAACCGCCCGCGCAGCCGAAGAGCTATGTGGAGCCGGATATGGCGTTCTTCAATCGGCTGATCTCGATGGGGTACCGGACGCGCAGCGAATTCATGGCGTTCAACCTCCTCAGCGACGAATACCGTCAGAAACTTGACAACTTTATTGCGCACCTTCTCCCGCTACGGGAGATCGTCAAGAAGGAATTGGAGCACCGGGAGATCACCACAGCGGAGTATGACGTCATGTTGAACTTCGCGAGGGAGATGTCGCCGCTGATTCTGCCGTGGAGTGCTGGAGACGAGATTGAAGACAAGTACAAACAAATGGCGCTCGTCTCCGATGTCCACACCGACGCCTTCGGGCAGCAAGTTCTCGAAGAAGCGACCGGATCGCCGCAAGCGATTTACGTCGTCGTGAGGGATGCCTCGGGCGGGTGCCGCGTCTGCGTGGGGTACATGTACGCGCAGTACGAGTTCACCCGGCCGATTTCGGAACGGATGACCGATGAGGAGTGGAAAGCCATGGTCTACAGCCAGCCACGAGAATCGATTAATGTGCTCGAATCGGAGTGGTCAAAGTCTCTGAGAATCCCGGAGCATAAGTGAGGCGAGTGCGTTCGATTTTCCTGATCGCCGGCGGGAGTCTGCTCGCGAGTCTGTTTGCGATCTCTTTGCCAGGGATGGATGAGCCGTCGGGTCTTCCGTTCCGTGTTCAGCGCATGCAATACTCGGCCTTCAGCGACGATGCATCCTTGTTTCTCTCCGCGTACGCCAGGACGACTGTCCGGGAGAGGGGTGCCGATAGTCTCGTTGCTTCATACGCGGGCACCGAGGTAATCCGAGCCGGAATTGTCTCTCATCATTTATTTGTGAAGCGGTTGATCGCGGAGTACTTCGAAGCGCTTTCGAGAGCAGTACATCCACGGACCGTTGTTATTCTGGGACCAAATCATCACGCGAGAGGGCCGGCGCCAATCGCAGTGACGGCTCTTCCATGGAAGACGCCCTTCGGCATGGTTGACGCGGACACAGCCATGGTCGCAGGCCTCGTTGCCTCGAAGCTCGTCGAAGAGAATGACGACGCGTTCTTTCACGAACACTCCGTCGGGGCGATTGTGCCTTTCATCAGACATGTCTTTCCTGATGCACGAGTCGTTCCCATCGTCTTCCGCCGTGATGCAGACAGCGCCGTGTGCGTCAATCTGGGAACATGGTTGGCTCACAAAGCCGATGCGACGGTGTTCCTTCTCGGGAGCATGGATTTCTCACATTACAGATCGAGTGCAGAAGCGGAGGAAGAAGACCAGAGGACGATTCCCGTTCTGACGACATGCGATCCTGGCCGTGTCCGCGAAGCGAGCGTTGATTCCCACCCTGCATTGCTCGCGCTTCTTACGGCGTGTCGCGAAGAGGGCGCGATGAAGGCCCACGTTCTTCAGCATACAAACTCAGGCATCATCACACGCCAACCCCTTACGCCGTGTACGAGCTACATCAACACCGTATTTGCCCGGCGACACTGAACTCTCTCGGGTTGAAAAAACGCAATGACGAACTCGGAATAGAGAACGGGCAGTTGACAATTGACAGAGCAACGCAATCCGGATCTGTTAATTGCTGATTGGGTTCTTCACCAGCAACAAGAAGCTCTTTCCTAACTACACATGACACCAAGCGCTGAAAACATCCTCGCCGGTTTCTCGGCGAATAGTATCGAAAAGGAACCCGTTTCTCCCGTGTACAGGTCCGGCATGCTCCTGGTCCTTCTTGGGATGGTGCTGCTGCCTGTTGCGTATCTTGCTTTCATCGCCCTTGCAGCCTACCTGACGTGGCTTTGGGCAAGGCACGGTCTT
>DATJQB010000377.1:0-9616 GCA_035506075.1 Bacteroidota bacterium
CATGGGGATTTCTTCTGCATGAAGATTTCCGGCAGTGTGGCGGCGGAAATGATCCCAGCTGCGGTTTCAACGGGAGATATCTGCATCTTCGAAGAAAATCATGATCTGCACAAGAACGATATCGTTGCGATCCGGACCAACGACGGAAGGGTGTTTGTGCGCGTCGTTCGACGGATCTCTGAGAGCTGGCTTGAGTTGGATGGTGCGAGCAGAACACATGCGGGCCCAACAGTCCGGGTCAGGAACACCGATGTGGTGAGTCTCGGCGTGCTGAGATCAGTGGTACATCTCGACCGCGAGGAACGAAGGAAGTTCGGATTGGAACCCGGGCAGGATTCTGACATGATCGTGAACGAACAGAGGCGTGCCAGAACAATCGCTGCACGCCACAATTGACTGAGGGCAAGGGAAAAAAATAACGAGGTGTGTATGAGTCTGATATGGAGTGTGGAAACGATTCTAACAACAAACGCGGAGGACGTTGCCTTGACAAGACAGCCTGGTACAACAGTCATGGGTGAGCTCTTCGGGGCACGAACGATCGAAAAAGTATGGTCCAAGGCAGAGCCGGAGCTATGGTTCGTGTACTTCAAACGCGACGCGTGCGGTGCAACAATCAAGCGGGATGATTATGGGAAGATGACCGAGTTTGGGTGGGAGATTGACCATATTGTTCCTATCTCGAAGGGAGGGACGGATGACATTGACAATTTGCAGCCGCTGCATTGGGAGAACAACAGGCACAAAGGGGACAGCTACCCTGACTGGACCTGTCGGAAGCGACGTTAGCCTGTATTTCACCTGAGGAGATGCAGAGAGAAAACAATGGCATCGATTCGCGAAATACGATTCGTCGTTACCGCGCGGAATCCCCAGTGGCAGTTTTCGAAGGTAACGCTTGCTCCGGGTGAATCTGCGACGGTTTCAGCGACAGGCAGATGGGGTGTTATCAATCCGGCGAAGCATGGGCTCACCGGACCGGGGGGAGTGGCCAATCCGGCCAGGCGCGGCTTCTATAAACCAGATGCCCCCGAGGGCTGTCTGCTTGTGCTTACCGGCAACGGCGGCGTTCTGCATTTCAAGAGCGATACGGATTCGCTCACAGTGCGCGAACCCGGTCCGATCTATTTCGTCGCCAACGATGATCGCACACCCGATTTGCCCCTGGAACGCGGATTCGACGATAACATTGGATCGATGAATGTTACGATCAGAATCAAATAACACCTTGAGAAGCAGAGGAATGGCCAGTGATTCGTCACTTCAATCCGAGAAAGGAGTGAGGAACTCCGAAAAAACTTGTATGTAGTTTCACGTACATCGGTTTGTCGGTACTTCTTGGACGTTGACATTTGAACGAATGTTTTCGTTTTTAGCATTGCAGGCATAGGGAGGTGCGTCCGAAACTTGCACCGCTTGCACTCCGAAGCTGAACACATCACTTCACCCGCCGACAGCTTCAACGCACCACAGCAGCATTCCGGGTTGTTCGAAATTACCTCAGGAGAGAGTATCCGTGTAACCACACTCGACCGAAAGCGGCCGGGTATATTCTGACGCGTGTTCCCATGCACATCATGGTCTGCAACGACGCAGAGAGTCGAAGGGCGGCGGCCATTCGTCGCGTCCGTCCTGCCTGCCATACGCGTGCGCATCCGAATACAATGTTCGTTTCTTCGCATTTGATTGCGTCTCTTCATTTCTGCGTGCTGACCAGGGAGTAAAATCAACGGGAAGTACGTAGTGGGAGGAATTGGTTTGCGCGAACCGTGCTCGATAAAATTAACGAGAATACGCGAAAAATCACGTGCATCAAGGAGGCGCCTTTTGCATCGATGCAACTATGCGGCCGCAATACATTCGTGCTGCGGACGATCGAAGAAATAGGTGATCCTACCGAGGGAGGCAGACACATGGAAAACAAAACAGAAATTTCACAGGAGTTGCCGAGCATGCCCGCTAACATCGTGCTCCCACTCAACATGAGCTATGACCAGGAGAAGAGGATCCTGGTTCTGACCGGACCACTGAGCGAAGCCGAACGAAACAAACTTTTACGAGGCACTGAAGACCCGGTGTTTTGTCATGCCGTGGAGTTGCTCTACAGGAATTCACAGATTCCAGATTCTCTCGAATGGAGAGAGGGGAGTGACGACCATTTCGTGACCGAAACACTCAAGGCAATGCCTGTGTGGTGGCGTGTGGCGCTGACACTCTGGTTCATCGCGATTGGCGTATTTTCGATTTTGGGTCTGTTTGAGATTTGGCCCGGAACAACTTCTGCAACGGATCAAATCAAATCCAAGCTCGATTCCGTTCTCATCGTCCAGAAAAAGCAAATTGACTCGCTGAGCGCGGCGTCTCCGCAATCAGCAAAGATGGTGAAGACAGTACAAACACCTTCCCAGCAGAAAGCCAGAACACCTGCCGACACCAGCGAAACAAAAGAAGCGCGAACAAATTCTCCGGCATCAACCATTGTCAGTACGGATACAAGTGGCATGACGATACGACGGATGCTCGGAGTAGCAAACCACGAGCTTCAATATCTTTTCCTGGCATTGTTCGCCGGAGGGTTGGGGGGCGCGCTTCGCTCTCTTTCTTCCCTTGTGATGTATCGCGCCAATCGGCGGCTGTTCACGTCATGGATTCTCTGGTACTTCTGCCAGCCAGTGTTGGGAGGTATGTTCGCCGTTGTGGGGCTCGCGATGGTGAAGGCGGGCTTCATCGGAGGCTCGGGAGTTGAAGTTCTGAGTCCGTCGGGAGTTGTGGCCTTCAGCGCATTGACAGGATTGTTCATCGACGAGTTCACAAACAAACTCTCGGAAGTGTTCAAGACCATCTTTGCGACAAAATCGCCGCCGGCAATTGGGGGGAAGATCACGCCCAAAGACCCGGAGGTGGCCGTGAAGAAGTAAGTCGGTCCAACTATTTCTTTGCGCGACCGAAGCGCAACTATCATCAACATCACCAACTCACATCGAATATTAGAAAGGGGCAAGCCATGGCAAATACCGCAACAATCGACCCCAAGGCAGGACCGGTTTCCTGGTCGTTGTCGATCACCCATCTCAAGCTGGGAATCTATGAGGGGGTTGTATACGACAATTCCAAGTCAGCTGCTGAGAACTGGGAAGCTCAACGCACTGATGACAGCCTTCCCGATCGCTTTCAGATGAAGACTGCGCCTGCAAACCTGATCGGTGGCGCACTTTGGTGGCAATGCGTTGTCTCTGATCCGAACAATGAGGGTGGCCCGTTTGTATGCGTCGTTGCCGTTGAACAAAAAGGACAAGTGCTGTGTCAGGATGCTGTAGCGGGTACCATCGATCCTGGAAGCGGACAAATACAGTTCATTGGGGATCAGATAAAGTTCCAGTAGGAAGGCTGGAGGGAGGATATTCAAAAAAAGGAAAGAGAGGGAAGAATAATGAAAGCAATTGATCGCTGGCGTATCGCTGCGTCATGCGTGCTTATCCTGACTTACGGAAATGTCGTCGCTCAGAACATGGTTTCCGTCGACAGCGTGACGAAGTTTCAGGCAATTCCCGGAGATATCGCGTTTGACCTACTTGGCCTCCCCGGGAACAACATCCAGCAGCCGGGCACAGTATCATCGTTCCTGGCAAGCCTTCAGCCGGAAGTGACGATTCACGGTGAACTATCACCTGCGATCGCGATCTCGATTGCCCCATATCAGATGCTTATGGGAGACAAACTCCAACTCATCGACTACATACGCGATCCCTGGACAAGGGTCCTTAGTAACACTCAGCTTTCCCTGGGAAGTGCTGCCGGCTTAAATGCAGATTCGAGCCGGGACTGGGCTATCGGCGTAAAAATGGTCTTCCTCAATAGCGGAGATGGCCGTGTCGACAAACAGAAGCTCGAGCTGCTCCTGGGTGAAGGTTTGGAAGTCCTTCATTTGCTTAGACCTCCTGCAACGTTGCCCCCGGATTCAGTGAATGAGGCTCTCACGGAAGCGCGGGTCCGCATCAACGTCCTGATCGCCTCCATCGTTTCCAAAAAGTCACAACAGACCGTAGCAGCAAATGAAAGTGCTCTATTGAGTTATCTCGAATCCAAAAAGGGTGTTGATCCGGTCTTTCGACTCGCGGGGGAATATCTGAAAGAGGAGATCGACTCCGGCCATCTGGAACGGGTCATCAGAAGTATCGCAGAGTACAAGAAGGTCGAGGATCAAATTAATCAGAGCGATCTGAGACCGGATTGGAACGCAACAAACCTGGAACTGGATGCGGGTGCTGTGTACCGGGCATTCGGTTCAAACGTCCGTCAGAGTGCGTTCAGCAAGTTCAGGATCTGGCTGAATGGCGGATTCGGAGGAGGAGCTTCACAGTTCCTTGGACAGATTGGGTTCTACAGGCAATTCAGTCTGCCAGGACAAATGGACTCCACGTACCTGACCTATGCAATCATGTATCGTTATGGAAACAAGGATCTGCGAATCGGTCTCGGCGGAAATGGAATGGGTGGCGACAAAGGGGCTATCAATCTTGCAGCAGAGATCCGCTTGAGCAGTATGGGTTGGATCGTCGCATCCTTCAACCGCGAATTCATGAAAGGATTTGCCCCAACATGGTCACCAGCGATAGGTCTCAAGACAAGCAGTGGTTTTTGGGGACTGTAGAGACTTCACCATCACCAGTTCTTTCGCAGCGACGTGCATGGAACTGCCCGGGCATACGAGGCCAATCCGGCACGCCGCTTCTCTTTTCAAACCATCATCTGAAAGGAGTACATCATCATGGCAACTCCAGCCGTTCAAAACGCGATTGATTCCGTCGCTGCAATCAATGGAATCAGTCAGTCGTACGTCGATTTCACGACGAAGCTCGTGACAGATGTAATGAACGCCCTCGTTGCGTCCTCAATCAGCCAGATGAGAGCGTACGCCGATCTCGTTTCCCAGCTCGAGCGCGGGCTCGCAGCCTTCAAAAGCCAGGCGGCGACGCAACAGGGAACAATAGCCTGGATGCGCAGCAGGGTTCCCGAGTCCGCAGATCAGCAGAACGCGGCTGTAGTGATTGTCCCGAAATCGCTTCAGCAGTCCTCTGTGGATGTGATCAAAAACCTCTATGCAAACAAGCTTGCGTCTGTCCTCGGCGCCGGGACATACGGAATGCCCAAGACGGACATCACATCACTCACCGTCACGCCGACGTTTGATCCGACGGACTTTGGTGCGCTGGATGGATCCACGGCAAAGGACTACACGGCAAATCAACTGCCTGCGGCAGTCAATGGAGTGATTCCCATCGACCTCCTAAGCGCTGTAAAAACCATGATGGCGGGGGATGCCCAGGACGCTTATCAGCAACTTGACAAGCTCGTGCAAATGGGAATGATGCGCGTGGTGATAACCGACGGGCACATCCTGACGAAGATGTCCTTCGAGATGGAGACGTCGGATTCCTCGCAGCACAGTGCCAGCGATGTGTATGGGTCATCGTTTGCTGTCAGCGCTTCGGCTGGAGCAGGATGGGGCTGGGGGAGCGCGAGCGCCAAGACATCGTACAGCAATTTCAAGGTCAAGACCGCGAACGATCACTCGCAGACAAGCACGGACATCCACGTAGCGATGATGGGAGAGGTTCTGGTCAATTACCGAAGTGATTACTTCCCGCTGCTCCCCTCGCAGGCAAAACCCTGAACTGATGTCCTCTCGTACAATAAATGGATGTGAGAAAGTGAGGTACCAATGGCCCTGGCATCTTCTACATCACTGAAACTCTCGGAGTTTGTTGCGCTTGTTCACCATGAAACCCAGCAGGTGATCGAGTATCTCGCCCAGCCCGAACGGCACTTGATCTCTCAGGAGTCGCCGAGCGCCGGATTTGTGAAAATCGAAAAGATGGAGCTACAGATCCCTGTGAAAGTGCTGACGCAAAGCGTGAACGTGACAGCGCAGGAGTTGGCCAAGCTCCCTATCCTTGCCCGGCCTTTTTTGCGTCCGGAGGGGAAGGCGTCCATCCTGAACGTCACAATGCAACAGACAAAGAATGTCCAGACAACAAGCAGTGACAGCATTCTTCGGATCGAGCTGTCGGTGGCTTCGAAGTAGTGGACACGTCGCCTGCGTCAGCAACGCTGTGCCTTCAAGTGTCGCGTGCACAAGTCGGGCCGGGGAAACCCGGCCCGGCGTTCCTTCATCGCGTGCGGTGGTCGATGTGGTCCCGCAAAGAGCACGGACGAATTCTGCTTGTTCATCTCGCAGCTGCGAGCCTGAGCCGAGACGGGGGCCGTTTCGTTACGTAGAGGTTCGTAAAGACTCCGCGGTCTTTTTCCGCTGCCCGTGCGATCGTGTGGGGAAGCCCAAATCGCGGGAGAGATGCGCATGGTTCATTGACTTTCAGACGATCATTCACGTCATTCTGCAACACCTGGTTGAGACGGAGAAGTGAAGAATGAACGAATCGCAGGCGAACAAGACCATCACGTACAAGAATATCGGGGAAATCTACGACACAAAGCACAAGGCTTTGGATGACCTGGTCGGGGTTGTTTCCGGGCTGACAGCGGAGCAGCTTGCATATCATCCGGAGCAGGGGGGCTGGTCTGTGACTGATGTCCTCGAACACCTGTCCATCGTCGAAGGGGGACTGATTCGGCTGATTACATCGCTGACTGAAAAAGCGGCGGCGGCCACGGGGCCTGTCACTTCCTCCCATTCCTTCGAAGTCTCGCTTGAACCCCACCTCGAGCGGAGTAGATCAGAAAAGTATATCACTCGTGAGAATTACAACCCTACGGGTACGCTCCCTGCAGCTGATGCAGTGAAGCATCTGCGCGAGATCCAGGATGCAATGGATGCTCTACGCCCGCGGCTCGAACCGGTTGATCCAACGCTCGTCCGTTTCCCTCATTGGATCTTTGGTCCGCTCGACCTCGCGCAGTGGCTTGGGTTTCTGGGTGTGCATGAAGAGAGGCATCTCGGTCAACTTCGTGCATTGATCGCTTCGCCAGGATTCCCGCGAAGCCGAAACGTTTGATGAAGAACGTCAGCGAGAATGGGTGAATGCAGCTCCTTTGTTGCCGCGAACATTCCCTGCTCCATTGACGTAAGATTGCAGATCCAACAACGAATGAACGGATGACCCGCATGAAGATCAAGACTATAATCTTCGGTGCCACGGGGATGGTTGGGGAAGGCGTGCTCATGATCGCACTCAATCATCCAGACGTGGAATCTGTCCTTGTCATCAGCAGACGTCCCTGCGAAAGTCAACATCCGAAGCTGAAGAAAATCATCCACAAGGATTTCTTTGACTACTCGTCGATCGAGAAAGAACTCAAGGGATACGATGCATGTTTCTTCTGTCTTGGCGTAACATCGGTGGGAAAGAAGGAAGACGAATACACGCATCTGACCTACGATCTGACGATGGCCGCCGCCCGATGTCTCTCGAACATAAATCCGGCCCTGACATTCTGTTACGTCTCGGGCACCGGAACGGACAGCACCGAACATGGATCGACGATGTGGGCGCGTGTAAAGGGAAAGACCGAAAACGACCTGACAAAACTTCCGTTCAAAGCGGCGTACGCGTTTCGTCCCGGATTTATCAAACCTCTCGACGGTCAACGCCACGCTTACGGCGTTTCGAAGATTCTGGGAAAAGGATATCCGCTGCTTCGTGCTCTCTTTCCGAAGTGGGTGTGCACGCTGGCGGATGTCGGACATGCGATGATCGAGGTCTCGACGTATGGCTATGAGAGAAAAATACTCGAGAACCTCGACCTCGAAGAACTGGGCCGGCGGAATCGTGCCCGATTGAATACAAGCGCATGAACCGATCAGCTTCGACGGATGCACCGATCATCAACACAACAAAAAAGCCCCGTCTGCTCGACGGGGCTTTTTGTTGCTCACACTCAAACGAGTTCTACTTCAACAACATCGCCTTTCTTGTATCTCTGAAGATCTCTCCTTTTTCGGACGTCGCTGTGAGCCGATAGATGTACATCCCGCTCGGGAGGTTCGATGCGTTCCACTGTACTGCATGTCGGCCGGCCTCCTGTCGCCCTTCGATGAGCGTTTCGACTTCACGGCCAAGCATGTCGAAGATGCTCAATCGCACATCGGCTGCAACAGGCAGTTGGAAACTCACGGACGTCGAGGGGTTGAACGGGTTCGGATAGTTTTGGTTGAGCGCGAACGCAACCGGGAGCGGCGTGCTCTGGACATCTGTGGCGGCGGAGCCAAGTGAAAGATCGTCGACAAGGAAATAAGAGCCAGCCGTCGGCTGTCCGGCTGCTCCAGCAAGGTCGAACTGAATGAGACAAGTATCCGGCGTATCGCTTGAGAAGTAGAAGAAGCTGAGACTGAACTGTTTGAACGATGTCGCGGCAGTCGTGATCGATGTCGATGCTGCCCCAACGGGAAGCCCATTGCTCAGTCCTTTGAAGAGGTAGACATTGATGACAAGCTGGTCGCCGGAGCCGGCTGCCGGCACAAATTGGTACCATCCGGTAAATGAGGCGGGGCGCTGGGTGTACGTGAACCCCATGCCGCTTGTCCCCACTTGAAGCAACGCGGGAGCTACGACTGATGTGCCGCTGATTTTCACTGCATCGCCCCGGGCCGAACCGGACCCGGAATGCGTTACAGACGATTTGGTAATGTTGATCAGTGTGGGGGGTGTGTTGGAAGTAAACCAGCCGTCGGGTGAGCCGTTGGTCCAGGCTTCGAACCCAGCATTCGGGACCTGTGCGAAGAGAGTCAGAGAAATAATGAGGACAAAAACCAAAATTGTAACAAGTCTGCGCATCGATGAACCTCCTCATGAGTGGATGATGTCACTCTTCGTAACCAGCAGCGGAGTGTAAAAGTTTCCTTCCGTCCACCGATACGACCCCGCCGCCATGGCGGCAAAGGTATTCACTCAACTGACACGGTACCCCAAAAGGGGAGGCGAGTGGCGGATCGTCACAGATTCGTAACAAACGCGGGATCCCGGCGTATCTGGTGAGAATGTTGCAATGCCGTCAAACTGCTCGTTGCGAGCTCGGGTGTGGCTGTTGTATCCGGCAGCCGGACGCTGTGCAGGTATCCCGTTGAAAAGTGCTATTATTGAACCAATATTCCGGAAGGGTCAGACGATGCGTTGGAAGAATGCGACCTTTGTTTTGATGGTGGCGATTGCTGGCGTTGTGGTCGTCGGTCACGGACAGCCGGTTCCACCTTCGATGTTTCAGGTGGATCCCGGACATTCTGGCCGGTACGAAGTCGATCCGGCCCTCGGGATCGCGGGTGTGACATTCGCATTCAGGACGAATGGTCCTGTCAGGAGCACGCCAGCATATTCGGAAGGGAAAATTTTCTTCGGGAGCGGTGACGGCAATCTCTATGCAATCGATTCGCATAACGGCAGGCAGGTGTGGAACTTCCGGACTGACGGCGCCGTGCATTCATCTCCTGCTGTGAAGGATGGAAGTGTTTTCTTCACAAGCCGGGATGGAAATCTGTACGCCCTCGATGCGAACACCGGGAAGGAACGGTGGAAATTCCAAATGGGGTCGGATCTTCCGTATCACAACGGTTTCGACTACTATCTCTCTTCACCGACACTCGTCGGAAATAATCTCTACGTTG
>DATJQB010000378.1:0-4817 GCA_035506075.1 Bacteroidota bacterium
TTCTGGCTGCCGACGCGATGAGCTTTGCGTACGCCCGCGGAGCATAGGATGCAAGACGCGCATCCTGCGCGACGAGGACCTTGTTCGCTCCGTACCCTCCGAGTGAAGGCGCTATGGACTCGACGGCGCCGCCGATCACCAGCGCAATCACTTCGCTTCCGGTCTGGTCGGCCGCATTGCGCGCGGCCCTGACGGCTTCGAACGCCGGCTTCTTGAATTTGTTATCCCGCTGCTCTGCAACGACGAGAATTTTCATGGTAGTTCAGACGAGTAGTCAATGAATGTTCGTGATCGTACCGTAAACACACCACAATTAAAATACCTTTGCTTCTTCATGGAGAAGCCGGACAAGTTCGGGCACGGCGCTCGCATCGGTTCCGACGATCTTTCCCGCGGACTTTGCCGGAGGTTTCTGCATGGACAGGAGCTCCGATTTCGGCGTCACCGCCGGCGCCGGACGTTCTTCAATCGGCTTGCTTTTGGCGGCCATGATTCCCTTCAGCGACGGATAACGCGGCTCATTCAGTCCCTTTTGCGCCGTAAAGACGGCCGGCAGCGTGGTCTCGACAACTTCCCGCCCGCCTTCGATCTCACGCTCAGCTGTCGCCTTCCCCCCCACCACCTCGAGCTTGACGCACACAGTCACGCACGGGAGGTCGAGCATCTCCGAGACCATCACACCGACGGCGCTGTCGTCGAAGTCGACCGACTGTTTGCCGAAAAAGATCACGTCAGGGGCAAGTTCCTTCAGGTATGCAGCAAGCCCTTCGGCGACACCGTACGAATCGCGGACGCCGTCGTCCTTGAGGAGGACTGCTTTGTCGACCCCCATCGCGAGTGCTTTGCGCAGCGTCTCCTTGTGGACATCGCCTCCGAGCGAAACGGCCGTGACGTCTCCGCCGTTTTTCTCCTTCAGCCGCAGGGATTCTTCAACGGCGAACTCGTCATACGGACTGATGACGTATGTGACGCCGGTCTTGTCGATTGTCTTTCCGTCCGCCGCAATATTGATCTTCGCTGCGGTATCGGGAACGTGGTTGATGCAAACGGCGAGTTTCATAGAGTTTCAGATAAGGTGTTGAGGATTCCGGAAAAGTCTGAGTTTGTTCTGTCTACGGCCGGTTGAGGTGCATGATATAAAGGAATTGTCTGAGCGGCAAGCGTCGGGTCTTGAGGATGCTTGCTTCTGTCACAGGATTTTCCTGAGGAACGCGGGATCGACGTTGCCGCCGCTGATGATTGCACACACCTTCCTGCCGGAGAGTCCGAGCACGTTATGATAGACTGCTGCCGGCGCAACCGCTCCCGTGGGTTCGGCGATGATCTTCATGGCCTCCGCGAAGAAGCGCATCATCTCGATGACCTGTTCGTCCGTCACGGTTATGACATCGTCGACGTGCTTGAGGATAATCTCAAAATTCCTTTTCCCAACCGCCTGCGTGCGCATGCCGTCGGCAATTGTGGCGGGGGGACTGATCCGGACGATTTCCTTTTTCCTAAACGATTGGTAGCAATCGTTTGCGGGCTCTGTCTCGACACCGATCACCTTGATGTGCGGGAACAGGGTCTTCGCGGCAATCGCGTTTCCGCCGATCAAGCCGCCTCCGCCAATCGGAACGAACAGGTAGTCCAGGTCCTTGATGTCCTGTGCAATCTCCACCGTTGCTGTTCCTTGTCCCGCGATGATCATGTCATCGTCGAAGGGGGGAACGGGGACATAGTTGTGTTTCTGCTGAAGTTCTTTCGCCACGCGTTCCCTGTCGTCGGAGGAATCTTCGCAGAAGACGACCTCAGCGCCGTGCAACCGAGTTCCCGCCACTTTGTTCGGCGGCGAACTTTTTGGCATCACAACCACGGCCTTTGTCCGCAGCATCTTCGCTGCAAGAGCTACCCCCTGGGCATGGTTTCCGGACGAATGCGCAACGACGCCGCGCGCCCGCTCGTCGTTCGTCAGCGATGCAATCTTGTTATAGGCACCGCGGATTTTGAATGCGCCGATTCTCTGCAGGTTTTCGGCTTTGAAGAGGACCTCATTGCCTGTCTTCTCGTTCAACAGCTCGGAACCGAGCAGCGGTGTCTTCGTAACAACCGGCCGGACGACCGCATAGGCTTTCTCAATATCGGCAAACGATATCATGGCGTGAAAAAGGTAGAGAATTTGGGGCGGATTGACAAGCGAAATTTCTTTCCGATTCTGCTTGCTTCTTTCGAATCGAAATGCTATACTTTACCTGGGTAAAGCATGAAACACATCAGACAACGTGATATCGACGATTTATATCTGGCGATCACCCGCCTCGAGACGGTGGAGGAGTGCCGCAGGTTCCTGCGCGATCTTCTCACGGAAACAGAGATACGAGAGTTCGCCGAGCGGTGGAAAGTCGCCCGCATGCTGACGCAGGGAGTCCCGTACACCACGATCGAAGAGGAAACGGGGCTGAGTTCCAGGACAATCGCCCGCGTCCACAAATGGGTGAAACAGGGAAAAGGCGGCTACACCATGATGCTGAAGCGCCTCGATGTTACAAAGAACTCATGATTTTTTTTGCACAGTGCACTTTAGTAAGGTAAAGTATGATTGCACATAACGGCAGATTAAAGATCGCAATTCAAAAGAGCGGGAGGTTGACCGAGGATTCGCTCTCGCTGCTCCGCGCGTGCGGACTTGAATTCGAATTTCAGAAACAGAGCCTGTATTCCCCGTGCCGGAATTTCGACCTCGACGTTCTCGCTCTCAGGGATGACGACATCCCGGAATACGTCCAGGATGCCGTCGCCGACCTCGGCATCGTCGGTGAAAATATTGTCCGGGAGAAACGCGCCGACGTCGAGATCATCACCAAACTCGGCTACGGCCATTGCCGGCTCACTCTCAGCGTGCCGCAACGATCGAAGATCACGTCCCTCGCACACCTCAACAAGAAACGGATTGCGACAACGTATCCGGTGACACTGAGGCAGTTCCTGAGGACTCAGAAACTGAAAGCCGAAATCATTGAGCTGAGCGGCTCCGTCGAGCTTGCACCGACCCTCGATGTGGCAGACGCAATCTGCGACATCGTTTCGACGGGCACAACGTCGCGCATGAACGGCCTCCGGCCTCTCCACGTTGTCCTTCCCTCGGAGGCGATCCTGGTCGCCAACAAGGGAACGTTGAAGAACCCGGACACGAAACTCCTCATTGAGCGGCTGCTCATACGAATCTCCGGCAGCCTTCAGGCGCGGGGAAAACGCTACATGATGATGAACGCCCCGGCAGTGGCGGTGCCCCGGCTCAAGCAAATCATCCCGAGCCTCAAGAGTCCGACAGTGGTTCCGCTCGCCGAAGAAGGAATGGTCGCACTCCACTCCGTCATTGCCGAAGACGTCTTCTGGGACGTCATGGAAAAACTCAAGAAGGCAGGAGCAAGCGATATTGTTGTCGTACCAATTGAAACGATCATCTCATGAAACTCTACTACTCAACGCAGCTGAGTGCCGAACAGCGGAAGGCGCTCTGCACCCGCCCATGGACGGAGGATCGCTCCGTGCGCAGTGCCGTCGAGGCAGTGTGTCTCGATGTCCGACAGAGGGGAGACGCGGCACTGAGAGAGTACAGCAAGCGGTTTGACGCGGCCGAAGTCGCCGATCCGAGAGTGAGCGCAGCCGCGCTGGATGCTGCGCAGAAAGCGGCCCCTCCGTTCGTGCTCGCCGCCATCGACCAGGCTGCCCGCAACATCCGCGCATTTCACGCGATGCAGGCAAGAAGAGAAGAAGAGCTGGAAACCGAAATTGGTGTTGTCTGCTGGCGCGAACAACGGGCACTCGAAACCGTCGGTCTTTACATTCCCGCCGGGTCAGCCCCGCTTCCTTCGACGGTGTTGATGCTTGGTATCCCGGCGCTGCTTGCCGGATGCAAGCGGATCATCCTCTGCTCTCCGCCGAAAGCAAACGGACTTCCGGATCCTGTCGTCCTCGCTGCCGCCGCCCACATCGGCCTGACGGAGGTGTATTCAATCGGCGGTGCACAGGCGATCGCCGCGATGGCGTTCGGTACGGAGACAGTGCCGAAGGTCGACAAGATTTTTGGCCCGGGGAATCAATTCGTCACCGAGGCAAAACGATTCGTCGCTTCAGAGCCTGATGGCGCCGCCATTGATCTTCTCGCCGGACCTTCGGAGCTTTTGCTCATCGCCGATGAAACGGCAAATGCCCGCGTCGTTGCCGCGGATCTGCTCTCCCAGGCGGAGCACGATCCCCATTCACAGGTGGTTCTTGTCACCACCAATGAACGACTGGCCCTTAACGTTCAGAGCGACGTCGATCGGCAGCTGAAGTTGCTCCCCCGCACAACTGTCGCTGCTCAAGCACTTGAGGCAAGTTACATTCTTGTCGTTCAGTCGCTCAGAGAGGCAGCCGCCTTTTCAAATTCGTATGCGCCGGAGCATCTCATCATCAACGTTCGGCGGCCGAATGAGATGGTGCCGCTGATTCAGAACGCAGGCTCCGTCTTTCTCGGTCCGTTTGCTCCGGTGACTGCCGGCGACTATGCATCGGGAACAAACCACACGCTGCCAACAGGCGGAACCGCACGATGGTTCAGCGGCGTGTCGCTGGAGAGTTTTCAGAAATCAATGACGTTTCAAAGTATCACGCGGGACGGCCTCAAGAAGCTCTTCCCCGCGTTGACAACGCTGGCCGGGATCGAAGGACTCGAAGCTCATGCCCGTGCCGTTACAATTCGTTTTGACAATTGAGTGACCGGGATGGATATCGAAACCCTCATTCGCCCGAACATACGCAAGCTGAAACCGTACCGCAGCGCAAGGCAGGACTAT
>DATJQB010000379.1:0-12598 GCA_035506075.1 Bacteroidota bacterium
CTCGCAAAGGTCACCAGGAACCGCCAACCGCGATCGTTATATGAACCCTCCGGGTACGTGCTCGATGCCGGCGGAAAACGGATCAGGCCGGTCTTGTTGCTGCTCGCCTGTGAGGCCGTCGGGGGCGACACGCGTGAAGCGCTTCATGCAAGCGCGGCGATCGAAGTGCTCCACAACTTCACCCTTGTCCATGATGATATCATGGACCATGCAGCGTCGAGGCGCGGGAGAAAGACCGTCCACACCAAATGGGACACCAACATCGCGATCCTTGTTGGCGACGAGCTTCTTGCGCTCGCGTACCGCTCGCTGCTCCAGACAAGGTCCCGGCACATTCAGGACATCGCAAGAGTGTTCACCGAAGGTGTTGTTGAAGTGTGCGAAGGTCAGGCGTACGACAAGGAATTTGAAACACGGGCGGCGGTGACTGTCGACGAGTATCTCCTGATGATTGAAAAGAAAACAGCGAAGATGGTCGCTGTCTCAGCGGAGATCGGGGCGTTGATCGGTGATGGCACACGCTCTTCCATCGGTGCGCTGAAGCGTTATGGCGAGCATGTCGGGCGTGCATTTCAGGTGCAGGATGATTTGCTGGACATCATCGCAGACGAGAAGGAACTCGGCAAGCCCGTTGGCGGCGATCTCGTGGAGGGAAAGAAGACATTTCTCCTGCTCGAGGCGCTGCGTGTCGCATCAGGCCGTGACAAGGGACTCCTGCTTGAATTGATTAGAAACAAGGGTTGCGAAGCGCGGCTTATTCCGGAGTATCGACGCATCTACCAGGAAACCGGTGCTATCGCAGCGGCACGCAGCCGGATCGACCGTGATATTACAAAGGCGAAAAGGGAATTGCGCCGGCTCCCCGCCTCCCGGGCACGACTCATGCTCGAGTGGTTCGCAGACATGTTGCTCAACCGGACATATTGAGGAGGGGTTCGCCAACGCATGATTCAGTGCGAAGTGACGATCAAGAACAGGGCTGGCCTTCATACGCGTCCGGCGGCCTCGCTTGTCAAGCTGGCTGCGAAGTACAAGGCGGAATTCTTTATCGAGAAAGACGGAATCGAGATCAACGGCAAGAGCATCATCGGTGTGATGACGCTCGCGGCGGAACAGGGCTCCAAGCTGCTCCTGCGTTTCTCGGGCGAGCAGGAGGAGGAAGCGCAAAGGGAAATCGTTGATTTGTTCGATCGCGGATTTGACGAAAAGTAAAAACGAACACCGATTACATTCAACCACCTGAACACGGGCAAATGTCCAGACCGTGAAAGCTGAAGAACTCCATACGGGCGAAACTCTCCTGAAAGGCATTCCCGCTTCACCGGGAATTGCGATCGGACCCGCATTTGTCTACGTGAAACATGCGCCGGTCATCGAGGAGCGTTCCATTCTGCCGGAAGAGGTGGACCGCGAGCTTGCGCGCCTGGAACAGGCGATTGCCCGCTCGCACAAGGAGCTGCGCAAGATCCTTGAATTTGCCGAGAAGAAATTAGGTGAGGACAAGGTTCGGATCTTTGAAGCGCAGCTCATGTTCCTTGAAGATGCGATCCTGTTCGACGCAATTTATGCGCGTATCCGTACCGAGCTGAAGAATCCGGAGTACATCGTTCATAGTGAAATCGAGAAGTATCACCGGATCATGCTTGCATCCAAAGACGAGTACACTCACGAGCGTGCCAACGATGTCGAGGATGTGCGCAACCGGATCCTGCGCAACCTGCAGGAACAGCGTGTCATTTCCCGGCTGGAGGGCTCGTCGATCATCGTCTCGCAGAACCTGACGGCACCCGACACGGTGATCCTGAGCAGGAACGAGGTCCTCGGGTATGCAACCGATATTGGCGGGATCACGTCGCACACGGCGCTGCTTTCTCGCGCGTTGAAGATACCTGCCGTCGTGGGACTCAAGACAATTTCCCACCAGGCACATGATGCAGACCGGATGATCCTCGACGGTTACAGCGGCGAAATTGTGCTCAATCCGTCCGAGCAGACAATCAAGAAGTATGAGACGAAGCGCGAGCGGTACCGCGAGTTCGAGTCCCGGCTGTCAGGGTTACGCGACCTGCCCGCTGAGACGCTCGATCACCGCCGCGTTGAACTCTCCGTCAACGTCGAATTCGAGCAGGAGCTCGATTTCATCAAGCTCCAGGGCGCAGACGGCATCGGACTGTACCGCTCAGAGTATCTCATCGTGGGGAAGGAAGTGTTCCCGACTGAGGAAGAACAATTTGATCAGTACAAGCTTCTCGCCGAAACGATGTATCCGAAACGTGTCATCATCCGGACGTTTGACATCGGCGGAGACAAGTTCATGGCACAATCGATCAGGGAAAACAACCCGTTCCTCGGTTGGCGCGGGATCAGGGTGATGCTCGACAAGCCGGACCTGTTCCTCGAACAGCTGCGCGCGATTCTCCGTGCAAGCACGCGAAAGAATGTCGCCATGATGTTCCCGATGGTCTCCAATCTCATCGAAGTCCGCCGGGCGTTGAAACTCCTCGACGAGGCAAAGCACCAGCTTCGGAAAGAGGGAATCCCGTACGACTCGCGGATCAAGGTCGGGGTCATGATCGAAGTTCCTGCCGCGGCAGTCATCGCTGAAGACATAGCGGAAGAAGTGGATTTCCTTTCGATCGGTACGAACGATCTCATCCAGTACCTTTTGGCAGTCGACAGAGGAAACGATGTCGTTTCAAGCCTGTATCAGGAATTCAATCCCGCCGTGATCCGTTTCCTGCGGCGGATCATAGACCGCGGTAAGGAAAAGGGGGTCTGGGTTGGCATGTGTGGAGAAATGGCCGGAGATCCTCTCGCGACAATTCTCCTGCTCGGCCTCGGTCTCGATGAATTCAGCGTCGTTCCCAACATGCTGCCGGAGATCAAGAAAATCGTCCGTTCGGTGAAGTACTCCGATGCTCAGAAAGTTGTGAAGCAGGTGCTGATGCTCAAGACGGAAGGTGAGGTCAAGGAATTCCTCCGATCAATCATGCAGAAAAAATTTCCTGACATCCCGATCAACTGATTCGCCGATCGCGCCGTTGTCATTCCACTCTGTTCCACCTACAGATCGAAGAAATCGTGAAACTGACACTCGAAGATATCAAGCGGGTTGATCCAACAGCAATGCGCAGCTGGATTATGGACTTTCCATTGCAGGCAGAAGAAGCCGTACGAATTGCGCGCGGGACACCGCTCTCGCTCTCATCGAAAGGAATTACTTCTATCCTCGTGACAGGAATGGGGGGATCAGCAATCGGAGGAGATCTCATCCGATCCTACCTCGCGGGCGCATTGAAAATCCCGTTTGTCGTTAGTCGTTCCTATGTCTTGCCGTCGTTCGTCGGCAAGTCGACCCTCGTCGTCGTGTCGAGCTACTCGGGCAATACGGAGGAAACTCTCTCTTCGTACCGCGAAGCGTTGAAACGAAAGGCAAAGATCCTGTGCATCACCACCGGGGGCGCCGCTGAGCGTATCGCACGAACGCACCATCACGATTGTATCAAGGTGCCGCCCGGTCTGCAGCCACGCGCAGCACTCGGGTATTCGTTTTTTCCTCTCCTCGTTGCGCTGGAACGGATGGGTTTTATCGGATCACAGAGAAGGGCAATTCAGGAAACGATCAGCGGATTGAAATTCCGCTCGCTGATGTACCGCGATCCGCAAAGTCCCGCCAACCTTCCCCTGAAAACGGCGTCCAGGCTTTATGGCAGGCTGCCCGTCATCTATTCGTCCGTCGATTCCTTTGATGCAATCAATGTACGCTGGCGCGGTCAGATTAACGAGAATGCCAAACAGCTGGCGTTCGGTCATGTCCTTCCTGAAATGAATCATAATGAAATCGTCGGATGGAATGTGAACCGTTCGCTCATGAAGAAGATGTGCGTCGTGTTCCTGAGGGACCGCGGCACACACAAACAAGTGCAGCGCCGGATGGATGTAACGATGAAGATTGTGAAACGATATGCTTCCGGTGTGCAGGAAGTCTGGAGCGAAGGCGGTTCGTTGCTGGCGAGGATGTTCTCGCTTGTGTACTTCGGCGATTGGATGAGCTACTACCTGGCGATTCTCAACAAGCAGAACCCGACACCGGTGAAGGCGATTGATTATCTGAAAAGCGAATTGGCGAAGGGGTAGGGTGCGTTCCGTTGTCTTGATCATCATGCGATGATCCTCCAGGTCGGCTCCGACAACGCTTTCTTGTGTTCCGGTCAGCTGACCGAACGGCATCCCGGGCGATCCACAAGCCGCCCGCGCCAGCTCGGTTTTCTTCACGAGCCTCCCTCCACGAAACTCAGCGGCGGAGTTCCACGTTTCAACTATTGTGATGCCCCGGCCCGTCAAATATCTCCTCGTTGTTCTCCTTGTCGTTCAATCAGCCTCCGCACAGTTCTATTATTTCGGCAGGAACAAGGTTCAGTACACAAGGTTCGACTGGAAGGTGCTGAAGACCGAACACTTCGACATCTATTATTACGCCGAGATGAAAGACCTGGCCGAGCGCGGGGCGACGTTTGCCGAAGAAAGCTACCGGTCACACGAGCAGCGGTTCAATTTCAACATCGGCCATCGCATTCCTCTTGTCTTCTACAGTTCACACCTCCACTTTGAGCAGACCAACATTGCATCCGGGTTTATTCCTGAAGGGATTGGCGGGTTCTTTGAATTTGTCAAAGGCCGCGTCGTGATTCCCTACGACGGCTCGATGCATCGGTTCGAGCATGTGATTCGCCATGAGCTTGTGCACGTGTTCATGCATAGCAAGATCAACCGCGTGCTGCTCGACCACCGCATTACACAGGATCGTACACCCCCGCTCTGGTTCACAGAGGGATTGGCTGAATTCTGGTCCTCTGCATGGGATACCCAGGCGGAAATGGTCTTGCGCGATGCGGTGCTGAGTAACTACCTGGTTCCCCTGAGCGAGATGGACAGGATCTACGGTTCCTTTCTGATGTACAAGGAGGGGCAGAACATACTGGAGTTCATCGCCCAACGGTACGGCCCGGAGAAAATCCTCCTGCTGATGGAAAATTTCTGGAAGGCATCGACCTTCAACGAAGTCATGAAGCTGACCATCGGGAAGAACTACAAGGAGTTTGATGACGACTGGACTTACGCACTCAAGAAACGGTACTATCCCGTCCTTCGCGAAGACGACATGCCGAGCGGAGTGACGAAGAGCCTCGTGGAATCAGGGTTCAATTCCAAGCCGCTCTTCTTCAAACGGGATAGCACGCGTGAGCTCTACTTCGTCGGCAATCATACCGGCTATAGCAGCATCTACCGGATCAACCTGGACAAGGAAAAACCGGAACCGGAGCTTGTCGTGCAGGGGGAGAACACGCCTGAATATGAAGCGTTTCATCTCCTTCAGAACAAGCTCGATATTTCCCGCGATGGCATCATGGCCTTCGTGACGAAAAGCGGCGAAACCGATGTGCTCCACCTCTACGATCTGAAGGCGGATAAATTGCAGGAGACCATTCGCTTCCGCGAGCTCGTCGTGCTCGGATCGCCCTCATGGTCCCCCGATGGAAAGAAGATCGCGATTTCCGCTGTCGACATGTCCGGGAAGAGCGATCTCTACATCTTCGACCTCGCGACCCGTGCGCTGAAGCAGTTGACCAATGATATCTACGAGGACCGCGATCCGGCCTGGTCACCGGACGGATCGACAATCGTCTTCAGTTCGGACCGGGACGCAGACGGCAAGCAGGGCTACCTCAACCTCTTCTCGTACGATCTCGCGACGGCGGAAATCGAGTATGTAACGATCGGCACGGCGAACTATACTTCGCCGGCATGGTCTCCCGACGGCAAACTCCTCATGTTTACATCCGACATCGATGGCGCTCAAAATGTCTGGATGATGGAGATGAATCGTCAGAGGACAGAACGGACCATGAAGAAAATCACCCATCTCTCAACCGCTGCGTTCGATCCGGCGTGGACCGACAAGGATGAAATGATCTTCACGGCGTTCGAGAATTTCAGCTTCCAGATCAAGAAAGTACGCAACTTGTCCACCGTGCTGAGCGAAGCGAACAACAGCAGGAGTTTTCAGTACGATGTGGCGAAAGAACAGTGGGATGCTCCAAAGGTCAACGCATCGTCCGTGGTGGGCGAATATCGTTACAACAAGGAGTACCGGCTGGATCTCGCACAAAGTCAGATTTCGACCGATCCAATCTTCGGAACGACGGGAGGTGCTGCGATCGCCATGAGCGACGTGCTTGGGAACGATCAGTACTACTTCCTGATCTACAACACAGCGCAGGCCCGATCGGAATTCCTCTCAAGCTTCAACATCGCAATGTCGCACGTCTCGCTTGGCAGGCGGACGAACTATGATTACGGTATTTTCCATTTCGCCGGCGACCGGTACGATCTTACCGATCCCAACCTCTTCTATTATGAGCGCGCCTTCGGCGGCTACTTCGTCCTGAGCTACCCGCTCTCCATGTTTCAGCGGATCGAGACGGAACTCACTGTCAGCAACTCGGACAAGGACAACTATGTGGAGACCATCCCGCGGAAGGCTGTTCTCGTTTCGAGCTCGTTCTCCTTTACAGCCGATAATTCCCTGTGGGGCCCTACGGGTCCGATGGACGGCTCCCGTGCGCGGCTCACGCTGGCCTACACAACGGACATCCGCTACTCAAACGTCAATTACTACACCATTCTAGCCGACTATCGCAACTACTGGAGGCTCTCCACCCGCAGCGCCCTTGCGTCGAGGATTAACCTCTGGTACAACGATGGGAAAGAGGCCCGCCGCTTCTTCATGGGTGGAAGCTGGGATCTTCGCGGCTGGCCAAGATGGGAAATCCGCGGACAGAAGATCTGGTTCGCGAGCGAGGAGCTGAGGTTTCCCTTTGTCGATCAGATCGGAGTGAAATTTCCGTTTGGCGGATTGTCCTTCAGCTCAATCCGCGGTGCGATCTACACGGATGTCGGCGGCGCATGGGACACGAAATATGACCAGACGCTTGGAAGCGTCGGGACCGGCATCCGGATCAATCTTGGCGGCATCCTGGTACTCCGATATGACATCGGCAAGCGCATCGAGAACAACCTCGCGAAATTCCAGAAGGGGCTGTTCTATCAGTTCTTCTTTGGATGGGACTTCTGATTGTGAAACTTCCGCAGCTCAGAGCATACTTCTTCCGGCGCCGGGCACTCGCAGCGCAGACGCGGCACTCCATGACGGCGGCTCTCTGTTCGCTTGTGTTGGTTCTCTCCGGGTGCGCAACCGGGATCGACCTCAAGCGCAATCTGCTCGAGCGCCCGACCGACTGGATCATGTACGGTGGACAGCCGGCACGCTCGAACCAGAGCCGGTCGGTTCTCGTTCCTCCGCTGAAGCCGGTGTGGGACTATGATGCGGTCTCCGGGATCGCGGGAACGCCGCTTGTCAAAGACAGTGTGATCGTTGTAGGAACTCTCAAAGGTGAGCTTCATGTCATCAGGCTTGCCGATGGGCAGTCATACGGCTTTGCGACGATGGAATCGGCGGTCATGGGGACGCCGGTGGTCTATGGAAATTATGTTTATGTTCCGGGTGCACAGGGGAAGGAGACGCTTACATGTCTTTTCCTGAAGGACGGCAAACGCGAATGGGGATCGCGTCTCGGACCGATCGAAACGTCGCCGCTCATGATCGGAGAATTTCTGTACGTCACAACGCTCGATGGAACTCTCATCGCCGTGAAGAGAGCCGATGGAGGTGAGTTCTGGAAGTACGAAACGAACGCAGAGAAGGAACAACGGAAGCCGATTCATTCATCTCCGGCATCGGATGGTGAAATCATTGTGTTCGGATCGGACGACGGCGCAGTCTATGGTGTTGAACGAATATCCGGTCGCCTCCGTTGGAAGTACCAGACCGGGGCGAGCGTTTTCGCGACACCGGTCCTGCATGAGGAAACCTGCATTGTCGGATCGTTGGACAGTTCGCTGTACGCGATCGATACACGAACGGGTCATCTCCGCTGGAAATTCCGGACGGGATCGCGCATCTACTCAACGGCTTCCGTCTCTCAAGGCCGTGCGTACGTCGGAGGTACCGACGGAAAAATCATGGCTGTGAATCTGGATTCCGGCCGCCCGGACTGGGTCTTCGACACCAGGAGCGTCGTGACAAGCGCTCCGCTTGTCTCCGGCGATCTTCTCTATATTGGTTCTCTCGACAGGAGCCTCTATGCACTTCGCAGTGCAACAGGAGAAAAGATCTGGGAATATTCCGCGGAAGGAAGAATCAGGGTTTCCCCGGTTATCTGGGGAGACATGTTGCTGCTGACCTACGAGGATCGGAATATCACAGCACTGAGGCCCGAGAAAAAATGAAGAAGCTCCTGAACATCGTTTCGTTGTTCGTTTGCTTCGTTGCCCGGGCGCAAACCGTTCCGGCGCCCGACTCTGCCGTCGTCAGCATCCTCACAGAGCCGCCGCATGCGGATGTGTACATCGATTCGGTCTATGCTGGGAAATCGCCGCTCTCGGCGGTCCGCGTACCCACCGGCCGCCACATCCTCCGGACCTTCTATCCGTCAGTGTTTTCCTGGAACGCAGTCGTTACACTGGATACGCTCAATGTGAACGCCTCCTCGGCGATTGAGAGAACGCTTCACCTCGGCGAATCGCTGAGAATTGAATCCGACCCGCCGGGAAGCAGCGTCCGCTATCTCGATCAGGACCTGGGAGTAACTCCCCTCTATGTGCGTCTGCAGTCACCGATTGCAGATGGGATTATCATCCAGAAGGCTGGTTACGACTCGCTGCTCGTGCCGGCCTCGCAGATCCAGCACGATTTGCTCCGGGTCCAGCTTGCCCCGAACGCGGGGGACCGGCTGCCGGACGTTCTCGGCTTGAATGGGAGGTCCTCAAAGGATTACAGGATGGTGTACGCGTCCGGTTCGGCGATGATTGTATCCGGTGTCGTGTCCGCGTTCCTGAAAGACCGGGCCAATCGGCACTTCGACGCGTATCTGCAGAACAGCAATCCCTCGGACCTTTCGACGACTCGCACCCTGGATCGCGCCGCCGCGGCAACATTGATCCTCAGTCAGATCAGCCTGGGTGTTCTCGCGTACCTGCTTCTCGCGGAGTAATGCCGGTTCCTTGAACCTCTCTCTACTTTTCTCTATTTTACATTTGTCGATCTCCGACCATTAATTTTTCAATGAAAGAACCTACTGTTCCTCAACAACTCGTCGCTGTTTGCAGAGCATTGTATCATCGGGGTTTTGTGACCGCGCATGACGGCAATGTGAGCGTTCGGCTGCAAAACGGCAACATCCTCACGACGCCGACAGCACTCAACAAGGGCCGCGTGACCGAGGGGGACCTCGTCGAAGTAACACCTGAGGGCAACCCTGTCGCGAAGGACGCCATCCCGTCGACGGAACTCGGGATGCATCTCTTTATCTACAAACAGCGATCGGACGTGAATGCCGTTGTCCACGCACATCCGACGTATGCTACGGGATTTGCCACGGCCAGAATCCCGCTCGATCAACCTCTCTATCCGGAGGTCATCTTTGGACTCGGGGTCATCCCGCTCGCCGAGTTCGCCATACCGTCCACGACGGAAGTCGCCGACTCGATTGCCCCCTTCGTGAAATCTTCCAACGCAATTCTTCTCATGAATCATGGCGTTGTTGCGTTCGGTAAAAACCTCGACGATGCATATTTCAAAATGGAAAAGGTGGAGCACGCCGCCCACATCACATTTGTTGCAAGGATGCTCGGGGGCGAGAAGAGCCTGACGGACGAACAGGTCGGCAAGCTGAACGCGATGTTCGCAAAACGCAGAACGTAATCACACCTAATCAGACTCGCACTCATGGCCAGGAAAATCCGGGTAGGCGTCATTTTTGGTGGGCGCTCCGCAGAGCACGAAGTGTCGATTGTTTCCGCCGCTTCCGTTATCAAGGCTCTCAATAAGAAAAAGTACGAGGTGCTTCCAATCGGCATTACTTCCGAGGGACGCTGGCTGAGTTCGGCGAAGGCACTCGATCTTCTGAAACAGCGTGCCGATATCGAGCATCTTCCTGAACACATCCTTGTGCCCGATCCGCGCAAGCAGGGACTCGTCGAACTGAAGGACTCATCCGCGCAGGTGACGCCGCAGCAGATCGATGTCGCATTCCCTGTGCTTCATGGGACGTATGGGGAAGATGGTACGATCCAGGGGTTGTTTGAACTCGCGGATATTCCGTACGTCGGCTCGGGTGTGTTGGGATCCGCCGTCGGCATGGACAAGGTTGTGCAGAAGCAATTGCTGCGTCAAATGAACATACCCGTGACTCCGGACGAGTGGTTCCTGATGCATGAATTCGCGAAGAATCAAAAGAAGATCATCAGCCTCATTGAGAAGAACCTTCACTATCCCTGCTTTGTGAAGCCGGCAAACCTCGGCTCGAGTGTCGGGATCAGCAAGGCGCACAATCGGCGTGAGCTGATGGAGGCTATCAGGCTTGCCGGCGAGTACGACATGAAGGTTCTCGTTGAACGATCTGTGGAGAATGCGCGCGAGATCGAGTGCAGCGTCCTCGGCAACGACGATCCGATTGCGTCTGTTCCCGGTGAGATCGTCCCTTCGAATGAATTCTACGACTATGATGCGAAATATGTCGATGGCAAGTCGACGGCAGTGATCCCGGCTCCGCTTCCGGGGTCTGTCGTGAAGAAAATCCAGAAGTATGCGGTCGAGAGTTTCAGGGCGGTCAACTGTTCAGGGATGGCGCGTGTCGACTTCCTTGTCGCAAGGAAATCGAACAGGATTGTTCTCAATGAACTGAACACGATCCCGGGGTTCACATCAATAAGCATGTATCCGAAGCTATGGCAGGCATCCGGGCTTACGTATGAGGACCTGTTGGATCAGCTTGTTCAGCTTGCACTTGAGCGCCACAAGACGAAGATGACATTGAAGACCCGTTACGAGCCCAAATCGGACTGGTTCAAATCCTGATCCGGTTGCATACTGGTCAAATTAGGAGTACTTTTCGAGCGATGGACGGCGATTTTCTGAGAAGAGTGCAGCAGCCACGCTGGCTCAAAGGAATTACAAAAAAGGTCTTCAAGACAAGGCGCCGCGCTGTCATTGTCATTGTTGGCGCACTCATCGTCTCCTACGTGCTGTTCAATAACCGCGGTATCATTGCCAGGATCCGGCTTGAACATCAGCGACAGGTCATGATCGAAAAGGTCAAAGCCGCCGATGAAGAGACGAAACGGCTCCAGTCGTACCTCAAAGCACTCGACGGCGACAAGAAGACGATTGAAAAGGTCGCCCGGGAAAAATACGGCATGGCGCGGGACGGCGAGACAGTCTACAAAGTCAAAAGAAATTAATGCGGAAACACTGCCGCGACAGCGTTGTTTCGCATCGCCGATTGATGCACATCCAAACCAACACAGCAGACACCGAGTGTTGGTTTTTTCATTTCGAGGACCAGGGTTGTCACACGCGTAGAACATCATGACCCCTCCCGGACAATTTTCCTGAAAGAATATCGTTATGCCAGACCTCTTCTTGCCTGATGAAGCAGACGTGTCGCACTATCGATCCCAGGCTCCGCTCGCTGAACGGGTGAGGCCGCAGGCACTCAATGATTTTGTCGGCCAATCAAACCTCCTCGGCGAGGGCAAACCGATCCGCGTGATGATCGAGAAAGGAGAACTCTTCTCGATGATTCTCTGGGGACCGCCGGGTGTTGGCAAGACAACGCTCGCGCGGCTCCTGGCCGGACAGATCAAAGCGGAATTTCACCAGCTGAATGCAGTCTCGTCCGGCGTCAAGGACGTGCGCGAGGTGATCGCCAGGGGAGAGACCAATCTCCGCAAGCTGAAACGCCGCACGATCCTGTTCATCGACGAAATTCACAGGTTCAACAAGGCACAGCAGGATGCACTCCTTCACAGCGTCGAAGAAGGGAGCATCGTACTCATCGGCGCCACGACAGAAAATCCATCGTTCGAAGTCATCTCGCCTCTTCTCTCCCGGACACGCGTCTACATCCTCGAAGCGCTGGATCAGGAAGGGCTGGGATTGATTCTCGATCGCGCACTTTCGAAAGATCCCATTCTCTCGAAGCGGCGAATCACGATTGAGGACAGGGAATTCCTGATGCTTCTTGCCGGAGGAGACGCACGGAAGCTTCTCAATGGACTTGAAACTGCACTCCATCTGACCAAGCCGGACAAGGATGGGGGAGCGACGATAACCAAGTCGAGAATTGAAGAGGCGTTTCAACGGAAGTACACGCTGTACGACAAGAAGGGAGACCAGCATTACGACACGATCTCGGCGTTCATCAAGAGCTTGCGCGGGAGCGACCCGGACGCCGCGGTCTACTGGATGGCGAGGATGCTCGATGGCGGAGAAGATCCGCTGTTCATCGCACGGCGAATGGTGGTCCTCGCTTCGGAAGATGTCGGCAATGCAGATCCTCAGGCGCTGACGATTGCCACCTCGTGTTTTACTGCCGTCAATTACGTGGGCATGCCCGAGGCCCGCATCATCCTCGCCCAGGCTGCCACGTACCTGGCCTCGGCGCCGAAAAGCAACGCCTCCTATTTGGCGGTCGAA
>DATJQB010000380.1:0-9100 GCA_035506075.1 Bacteroidota bacterium
GTCTGGCTGCAGATGGACGTCTATGAATCTGACATCGCATCAATACGCGTTGGCCAGACAATTTCCGCCACTGTGGAGGCGTACCCCTCGGAGCAATTCCACGGCACCATTACGTTCATCGGCGCCTCGGTCGAGCCCTCGACGCGTACAATTCGAGTGAGAGCGACGTTGAAGAACCCGGAGTATCGCCTGATGCCTGAGATGTTCGCTCAAACGACAATCCTCATTCCCCTTGCGCGATCGATTGTAGTACCTGCGGGCGCCATTCTCTCCACAGGCCGGTCTACAGTCGTGTGGGTCGAGGGTGAAGCGAACCACTTCTCGGCCAGGAGCGTGAAACTCGGATTTCGCGCAGGCGATCAGTATCAGGTGCTGGAAGGACTGAACGAGGGAGAAAAAGTTGCAGTCACGGGGACCTATCTCCTCGACTCTGAAAGTCAGCTGCAGGTATCGGGCGGAGCCGGCGACCGATAAATCCGTCAGAATCGCGATGAGAGTGATGCAATCACGAGTGCAGGTGCAAAATGATTGAGAAGATTATCGACTATTGCTCGAGGAACAGGTTTGTTGTCATCCTCGCATACCTCTTTGTCATCGGGGCGGGCATTTGGGCAGTCATGCATACCCCCACCGATGCAATCCCCGATCTTTCCGAAAACCAGGTGATCGTGTTCACGGAATGGATGGGTCGATCGCCGCAGATCGTTGAGGACCAGGTGACGTTCCCGCTTGTCACTGCATTGCAAGGAGTGCCGCAGGTCAAAGCTGTCCGTGCTCAATCCATGTTCGGGATGTCGTTCATCTATATCATCTTCGATGAGTCGACAGACCTCTATTGGGCGAGAAGCCGGGTGCTCGAAAAGCTGTCCGCCATCCAGTCTTCGCTCCCGCCTGGAGCGAAGTTACAGCTTGGGCCGGACGGCACCGGAGTCGGGCATGTATATTGGTACACCGTTGAAGGATCTTATGATCTCGGGACCCTCCGTGCAATCCAGGATTGGTATGTCAAGCTCAACCTGCAGGGTGTTCCGGGTGTTGCCGAGGTTGCTTCCGTTGGCGGGTTTGTCAAACAGTATCAGGTGAATATCGATCCCGACAAGATGAAAGCCTACGGCGTAACGATCGGACAAATTCGTACCGCCGTCATGCGGTCGAACAACGAAGTCGGCGGCAAGATCCTTGAGATGTCGGACGCCGAGTATTTCATACGCGGACAGGGGTACATCTCCTCCCTCCAGGATGTCGAGAATACAGTTGTGACAACCGGGGCGAATGCAATTCCAGTCTACATTCGGAACGTCGCAACTGTCGAGTCCGGCCCCGATATCCGCCGCGGCTCTCTTGAGAAAAACGGACAGGGGCAGGCGGTCGGCGGCATCGTCGTCATGCGCTATGGAGAGAACGCGAAGGAAGTTATTGATCGAATCAAAAAGCGCATTGAAGAGATCGCTCCCGGCCTTCCGCCAGGCGTCGAGATTAAGGCTGCCTATGATCGAAGCGACCTGATTGAAGCGGCGATTGACACGTTGAAGCGGGCCCTGGCGGAAGAAGCTCTGATTGTCACGCTGATCGTTCTGATATTTCTCCTGCACGTAAGAAGCGTTCTGCGTGTGATCATCGAGATCCCGGTGGCCGTTCTCATCGCATTCATCTTTATGAAGCTGTTTGGCATCACGTCGAACATCATGTCCCTTGGAGGAATCGCGATTGCGATCGGGGTCATCGTGGATTCATCAATCGTGCTTGTCGAGAACGCATATCGCAACGTTGCCCGTGCCCAGGCCGAACAAGGGACGCTCGAGACCGCCGATTACATCGAGATCTCCATCGTCTCCGCGAAGCAGGTAGCCCCGGCAATTTTCTACTCGGTCGCTATCATGGTTGTCTCGTTCCTCCCCGTCTTTCTTCTCGAAGGGGAAGAAGGGAAACTGTTCCGCCCTCTGGCATTCACCAAGACGTTTGTCCTGGCAGGATCGGCGATCATCGCGATAACACTCGTTCCAATGCTGATGACGATGCTGACGAGGGGCAAATTCCGAACGGAGGATCAGAATCCCATCACGAAGGTCCTCAACCGCATGTACGCGCCTGTCATACATTGGGTGCTTCGATGGCGCAAGACGACTATCGCGCTCAACGTGTTGGCGCTGGCAGCTGCCATCCCTATGCTCATGAGGATGGGCTCTGAATTCATGCCCCCGCTTGATGAGGGGAGCCTCCTGTTCATGCCCGTAACCCTCCCCTCCGCTTCCATGACGGAAGTGAACCGTATTCTTGAAACCCAGGATCGGATCATTAAGTCAGTCCCGGAAGTCCAGATGGTGCTCGGCAAAGCCGGCAAAGCCGAGACCTCAACAGATCCCGCACCTGTGAGCATGATCGAAACCATCATCCTCCTCAAACCGAAATCTGAATGGCGCCACGGGATATCGAAAAATGACATCATCTCAGAGCTCGATACCAAACTCCAGGTTCCGGGCGTCCGGAACGGCTGGACTCAGCCGATCATCAACCGGATCAACATGCTTTCGACGGGCGTCCGGACCGATCTCGGAGTGAAGATTTTCGGAAAGAACCTGGACACGCTCGAGTCACTTGCCATACAGGCGGAACAAATTCTCCGCAAGGTCCCCGGAGCAGCTGACCTGTATGCAGAGCGCACGCAGGGAGGGCTGTTTGTCGATGTCAACATTGACCGGTCGGCTGTCGCTCGCTACGGGATCAACCTCGGCGATGTACAGGATGTTATTGAAACGGCGATTGGGGGAGAGAATATCGGAACCATCATCGACGGGCGTCAACGCTTCCCAATCCGGGTCCGCTACCAGCGCGATTTCCGGAACAACCTCGAAGCACTCCGGCGGCTGCTTGTTCCCACAAACACGCTGACACAGGGACCTGCCATGAATGCCAATCAATCGAATCCATCGTCCGCATCCGATCAATCGATGGCAGGAGGAATGATCTCACAAAAAGCAGCGCCAACAGCCGCCCCGGTGGGACAAGCACAGGGAGGGTTGTTCAGAAACAGCTACGTGCCTCTCGGACAGCTTGCGACAATCAGCATTGCTCCGGGGCCTCCCATGATCTCAAGTGAAGACGCCCAGCTCCGATCCATCGTGTATCTCAACGTCCGGGGCAGAGATATGGGAAGCTTCGTGACAGAGGCCCGGGAAGTTCTTCGCAAATCTCTCGTGCTGCCGTCGGGTTACACACTGCAGTGGAGCGGACAATGGGAAAACCAGATCCGCGCCAAAGAGCGGCTCACGATCTTAATGCCGCTTGTTTTCCTGATCATTTACGTGATGTTGTATTTCGTCACCAAGGACTTCCTCGAAGCTCTTGTCGTCATGTTGTCGGTCCCCTTCGCACTCATCGGTGGCGTTTACTTCGTCTATATTCTCGGGTACAACCTCTCCGTTGCCGTCTGGGTGGGATTCATCGCGCTCTACGGACTCGCCGTTGAAACTGGCGTCGTGATGGTCGTCTATCTCCATGAAGCCCTCGACAGAAAACTCCGCGATTTCGAGCTGGGGAGGCGAGGCCCAATCACCGCATCCAATATCAATGAAGCGACTGTCGAAGGTTCCGTCCTGCGGCTCCGTCCGAAGGTCATGACGGTCGCGACCGCGATGATCGGGCTCGTCCCGATCATGTGGAGCACTGGAGCCGGGGCGGATGTCATGCAACCCCTTGCGGCGCCGATGATCGGCGGGTTGCTGACATCAACCATCCACGTGCTCGTCGTGACACCGATTCTCTTCAGCTACATGAAAGAACGGGCATTGAGAAATGGAACGCTCAAGCGCTCCCATATGGCGGGCTGGATGAAGGATTGATCATTCAACGGACAATTGTCAAACACACTACAGCATCTTCACATCATCCACATCACTCATACTCACACACTGAAGGGAACATAGTTATGAAACACCTGCTCATACTCACATGCATGCTGATTGCGGCAGCATTTGTCTCATCAGCGCAGACACAGCAGAAGGCGTCAACGAAGGCAACGGAGGTGAAGCTCGAGACGGCAGTCGTCAAGGTTCCGACGATCGTTTGCAGCTCCTGCGTCAACAATATCATGAAGGCCCTCCGGAAGGTCGACGGAGTCAAGTCAACAAAGGTCGATCTGAAAACCAAAACGGCGACCGTATCGTACGCATCAGCGAAGACCTCCCTCCCGAAGATTGAGAGGGCAATCGCGAATGCCGGATACGATGCAAACTCCACGAAACGCGATCCTAAAGCATACGATAAACTGGACGCGTGCTGCAAAGCAGACGCCAAAGAATAGTCGGCTTCAATCTGCTGCCCCTCGTAGAAACACAAAGTCCCGTCGGGCGAGGCTCGACGGGACTTTTCGTTGAAGATCTCCGGATGCTTCTACTCCTGCACCCACTTATCTCCCTGCTGCTTCGCCTCCTCGGTCCGGCGCATGATCGTCAGAAGGAATCCAATGACGAGTGTAATAGTGCCTGCCCATACGAGGTTAATCATCGGCTTCACGCTCGCCTCGATCACAAGTGTATCTTCCTTCGAGGAAGCCGGGTCCGCCGGCATCTTCACCATGATTTCCACCATGGACTTTGAAGGATCTTCCTGATTGGGCATCATCTGCTTGATCGCAAATTCGTATGTCGCACCGGATGGGGAGGTAAACGGAGTGGGGACGAACTCCGGTCCCGCGGGTCCGCTCTTCATCAGTAGATCGAGATCTTTCGTTTGCGGCCCTGCGGTCACACGGATCTTGGCCTTGATGAAGAACTCCTTCCCATCTGTCATCGCAGCGCGCTGCTCATCGGAAAACTCGTACTCCATGAACTCGAGTCGAAGGTCTTTCACCTTCTCGCTCGATCCCTTGGGCAATCGCACAGGAAGCTCCTCCGCTTGCCCCCCCTCCTGAACCGTGAGCGGTGACACGTAGAAATCCCTGCTGATGAAGTTGATGATATCGGGATTACGGATTGTGGTATTCTCCTGGGTATTGAACCGCATCAACGGAGAGACAACTTTCTTGACATCGCCGTGTTCAACCTGAACATTGAAGGCGTACCGCTCCGCGTCCAGTTCCTTGTAGCCAAGGTACGTCAACCGGTACCCGAGCGTCTCCACGGGCTTGCCTCGCTCGAGCGACACTGTCGTCTTTGAGTCATAGCGCGAGGACGTAACAAATCCAAGACACATGATTGCAATACCGATGTGAGCGATCGAACCACCCACGAACTTTGGATTCCCCATGAATACTTCGTACCCGACCTGGATGTTCGAGAACAGCGAGAAGGCCGAGCAGAACGTAAAAAGAAGAATCATCACGTTTTCAGAGCCGAGCATAAAGAATACAATCAGCGTGACTCCAAGGGCGAGGACAGACGGCTTCGCCATGCTTCGCAGGAGCGACCGGGCATTCGAATGCTTCCACCAGAGTAACTGTCCCAGTCCCGAAAGCAAGCCGACAATGATGCCCAACGGCAGGTTCGTCTTGACGTAGTAGCCGACTTCGACAGCGGAGGCTTTGCCCTTCAAGATCGAGGTAATAATTGGGGAGGACGTTCCGATGGCGACGAACAGCGCGACAAAGCTCAGCGTGAACGCACCTAGAAAGAGGGCAAACTCCCTGGAAAAATACGAGTGCTTCACAGGCACCTTCGGCATCTCGCGCCTTCGTCTGAAGAAGATCCCGAACCCGATCGCCGTAAAGACCGCTATGAAGGAGAGGAGCAGCCAGTACACCCACATGCCAGGATCAACGAACGAGTGGACCGAGGTATCGCCGAGCACACCGCTGCGTGTGAGGAACGTGCTGTACAACGCCATGAGAAACGTCAGCAGGCTGAACACGAAATTGGTCTTCACGAAAGCGCCGCTCTTCCTCTGATTCAACGCCGTATGAATGGATGCGACGCAGATCAGCCACGGAATCAGCGATGAGTTTTCCACAGGATCCCATCCCCAGAACCCGCCCCATCCAAGAGTCTCGTACGCCCAATATCCTCCCATGATGATTCCCGTCCCGAGAACCATAGAGCCAAAGACTGCCCACGGAGTCGCCACGCGAATCCACGAAGTGTAGTCGCGCTTCCAGAGCGCCGCGACCGCGAGTGTGTAGGGGACTGCCATGGACGAAAACCCTGTAAAAAGGATTTGCGGATGGATGACCATCCAATAGTTCTGAAGCAGCGGATTGAGTCCCCTCCCTTCATTGGGGAATTGCGCCCAGATTCCTTTGGCTGCATCGAGGACAACCACGTTTGCGAGGCCGGCCGGAATGGGCCCCGATTTGATGAGATCGGCCGGGAACGCGTCCCAGATGAAGGTGAACGGGTTCTTCACGACGAGCATCAGGAGCAGGAACGACAGGATGAGCGAGTACACAGCCATCGCTTCGCCTTCGTAGTTCCTGCGGGACGAATACAGCATCAGGATCAACCCGATGACCGATGTGTAGAGCGCCCACAACGTAAAACTTCCCTCCTGACCGGCGTAGAACGTCGACATCAGCAGGGGCGTCGGCAAGGTGGTCGAGCTGTACTCCCAGACGTACTTGTACTGGAACTGGTGCGTGAGGATGAGATAGAGAAATATCGCTGATGAGCTCAGCAGGAGAATCGTGGCGAGGTGGTAGCTGTTCCTAGCCCAGGGAATCAGCGTGGGCGAGGATTTTTGGACACTGCGAAAATAAAAAAAGGCCGCGGCAAGCGCGGCCAGGAAAGCGATACGTACAATGTTAGCGGCGATCAATCCCAGCACGATCATGTCCTTCACCCCTCTCTAGAGACTCTTTTTGACAGCCTCCGACGTTCCCTCATACTTGGAAGGACATTTCGTCAGCACATCCGTGGCGTGGAACTCACCATCCACGAATTTCCCCTTCGCAACAACGCTCGTCGCCATCTCAAAATTATTCGGCTTCGCTCCATCGAGCACAACTTTCGTGACACGATTGGCGTCGTCTTTCATGTAGAATGAGAAGGTCACTTTGTTTGCATCGAACGTCGTCGGCTGTTCTTTGACCCACTCACCTTTTACCTGCACCTTCTTGTGCATCTTCTCCGCGGTCGCGAAATCTGCGTACTCAACGTTCGATTCCATGAAGTTGAGCGCTCCCAGGACAATGCCGGCGACGACAACAATTCCGCCGATGATAATCTTCGGTTTCATGTATTCAACCCTTCTTCGAATGATCTTCGAGCTGTTTGATCCGATTATCGATCCTGACAAGGTACCAGACGATGCCGGCCCAGATGATCAGAACAATCGTCATCACAATATACATTTGATGTTGACTCATAAAATCCATCATAACAACCCTCACGACTGTTGAGCAGAGCGTTCATGTTCCAGCTTCGCGAGCCTTACCCGCATGTCGAGCAGCCAGAAATACAAAAGTGTAAAACCGAGCAGACCAAGCAGGAAGATGACGAGCATGTTCGGCGACATCTTGAACTGCACGACCGGTCCGGATCCCTCGGGATCTCCCTTCGCCCCGGGATGGAGGCCGCTCATGATGCGCGGCATCACGAAGATGAAGAACGGTACGGTGATCCCTGCGATGATCGAGTACACGGCGGAGAGCGTCGCCCGCTTTTCATCAGTTTCAAGCGCCGACCGCAGTGCGAAATACGCGCCGTAAATGAGCAGGAGCACAAAAATCGATGTCTCTCTCGGATCCCAATTCCAGAACGATCCCCAGTTGAACTTGGCCCAGATGGCGCCTGTCACCATGGCAAGGAAGCAAAACAGGAACCCAAGTCCAGCGGAAGAAACCGACTTGATGTCGTAGTCCAGGTTCTTCGTCTTCAGGTAACGAAAACCGTAATACGTCCCGACGAGAAAAGCCACGACGGTGGTCCAGGCCACAGGGACGTGGTAGAGAATATTGCGCGCCTTTTCCTCGAGACCCGGGATTGACGGGAACTGAAGCCATCCCTGCGGCGTCGGAGAAAGAGGAATTGCGAGTCCGGCGATGAGGACAAATGTGATCAGCGTGATGGAGCCATACTTTGCGAACTTCATCTCAGTCCTTCCAGACGTAATCAAACAGAAGGTAAGATCCCCCTGTCATTGCCAGGATGTAACCGACGAGGATCTGAAAATCACCAAGTGCCGCGCTGAAATCCTCCCCCTCGAGCGCCCGCGTCGTCGATCCCATCACGGTCATGAGGAGCACGATCAAGATTGGAAACGACAAAACCGGGTAGAGCGTTCCCCTTGTATTCGCCTTTGCGACGATTGCCGCGATGATCGTCGAGGCTGATGCAAACCCGAGACTGCCGAGGACTACAGTGCAGACAAAAATCGACACCGTCTTGATGACGAATGCATTTGAAAAGACTGTCATGTAGAGAACAGTGACTGCGATCGTCAGCGAAAAGGTCAGCGCCGTATTGAACAGTAGTTTCGCGAAGTAGACAGTCGACGGTGTGGCGACAAGCTGAAGAGTCATCGTCGTTCCGCGTTCTTCTTCGCTTACGAACGTCCTCGACAAACCCGACATCGCCGTAAAGAACACCACCACCCAGTACAAACCGGACAGCACGCCTGAGGTCGGCTGATCTGAGCGGAGGGCGAACACGATTGTCGAGACGGCTGTCACGACAAACATGAGAAGTGCGTTCAGCGCGTAGCGCGTTCGCAGTTCTGAGTGGAAATCCTTCCGGATCAGCGCTGTTGTGCTGGAAAACGCGCTCATTCTTCTTTGCCAAAAGTAAGAAATATCATTGCTAACGGCAAGGGGTTACCTCGAAGCATTTGCAGTTCCAAGATCGATCCTTTTCTCCCCCCATGTCGACTCTTCAGCGTCGTTTGTCGCGACGATCAGGATTCCCCCCCGCTTCTGCCCTTCGACCTGCCGCTTCACCATTGCGATCCCATCCGCGTCGAGATTCGATGTTGGCTCGTCGAGGATGAGGATGTCAGGCTTGTGGATGATCGCAAACGCGTATTTGAGTCTCTGCCTCATTCCAGAGGAAAACGTCCGGAGAAAATCATTCCGACGCTCCCACAGTCCGACTTCCTTCAGGACCTCGTCGACGCGCCTGTCATCGATCCTGCCATCCGATCTGATCTGTGACAGGAGCTCGAGATTTTCTTTCCC
>DATJQB010000381.1:0-4772 GCA_035506075.1 Bacteroidota bacterium
AAATGCAAAAACAAGCACATCGGAGTTCTTCGCTGACCGATCACGGTGAGCCGCTGTGTCGTGGTTCGGAAATTTGTGTGCCTATCCGGGGAATGAACGATTGGCCTGCAACGGCCTCAGAATGCTGAGATAATGTCTGAACTTCGTCCACATGGATGATTCGGGACGCGATCATTCTGCTGTGCACACTGTACTTTGGACTGTTCACCCTTTCTTGCTTGTCCCTCGTTTTCTGGGTATATTCCAAAAAAAGACAGCATATCGTTGAGGTACACTTTTGGTAACATTTACAAACTCCCGTCTACAGACCCTCTTCGAGAATCTTCCCGGAAAGAAGGTCGCGGTCATCGGAGACCTGATGCTCGACCGGTACTTCTGGGGATCGGTCAGCAGGATTTCTCCCGAAGCGCCGGTTCCGGTAGTGGAGGTGGAATCTGAATCAACGCGCCTGGGTGGAGCGGCGAATGTAGCGAACAATATCGCTTCCCTTGGCGGCATACCGTTCATGGTGGGAGTGGTTGGTGACGACGACTCGGGCAAAGCGTTGACGTCCATCATCGCAGAGAATGGGTTTCCAAAGGATGGCATCCTCGTCGATGTCGGACGGCCAACGACGGTCAAGACAAGGGTCATCGCTCATCATCAGCATGTCGTCAGGGTGGACCGCGAGGTCAAAGTCGATATCAGCGAAACTGTGCAGGCACGAATTCTTGATGTCCTGCGTCGCAATGCCGGGGAGCTTGATGCAATCATCGTCGAGGACTACAACAAGGGAGTCGTCGTCAAGAATCTCATACGGGAACTTGTGGAGTTTGCGAAAAAGAACGGGATCATCATCACGGTCGATCCCAAGTTCAACAACTTCTTCGAATTCAAGAACGTGACTGTCTTCAAGCCGAACCGGAAGGAAACCGAAGAAGCGCTTGGTGTTCGCCTCAACGACCAGGCGAGCGTTGAACAGGCCGGGCGTGTATTGGTGGACCGTTTAAAAGCAGAAAACGTACTGCTCACGCTGGGTGAGCGTGGAATGACGCTTGTTGAAGGTAGTGGCCAGATGACACATGTCCCGACGGCAGCACGCCGTGTAGCTGATGTCTCAGGAGCCGGTGATACTGTGATCTCCACGCTGACGATGGTTCTCGCAGCCGGTGGCGCCATCCGGGAAGCTTCGATGATCGCAAATCTTGCCGGCGGAATCGTGTGCGGAGAGGTTGGCATCGTACCGATCGACAGGGCAGTACTGCGCAACTCTATACCGATTTCCTGAACGCAAAACGTACAACTGCAATGGGTGTCGTTCTCAAACTCGAAGAGCTGGTCCAGGTACGCCGCCGCCTCAAGTCGGAAGGCAAGCAGGTGGTGTTCACAAACGGTTGCTTCGACATTCTTCATCGGGGTCACGTCGACTACCTGAGCAAGGCAAAAGCCCAGGGGGATGTTCTTGTCGTCGGGCTCAACACGGACAAGTCCGTTCAGCGGTTGAAAGGTCCCACACGCCCGGTCGTGGAGGAAGATGACAGGGCGGCCGTGATCGCATCCCTGGCGGTTGTGGATTATGTGTGCCTCTTCGATGAAGATACGCCGTACGAGCTGATCAAGGCGGTCGTTCCTGATATTCTCGTGAAAGGTGCCGACTGGTCTGTGAACGACATCGTCGGCAAGGATGTCGTTGAAGCGTCAGGCGGCTCGGTGCGAACGATCGAGTTTCTTCCCAATCGATCCACAAGCAACATCATCAAGAAGATTGCTCAATCTCTTCAAACGCAGTCGAAATGAGCGGTCCGGGCTTCATGGTCCATCGATGCGATACGCCACGAATTGAACGAGCCGGTGCCTTGTGCGAAGATTTTTCAGAACGACATATGCTTTTGCTGTCATCCTCGTCTTCATTGTCGTTGCCCTGCTCGGGTTTACACAGACGAAGATCTTCCGCTCGTATCTTCGGTCACGCCTGATAGAAACATCTGCAACAGCTCTCCACGCTCAGCTCACGCTTGGCCCCATTGAAGGAAATCTCTTTACAGGTTTTCATGCAGACAGCCTGTTATTGAGCCGCAACGGCGACACTCTTCTTTCGGTGCGGAGAGTCGACGCACGGTATGATCCCATCGGTGCACTTGCAAAACGTGTTTCTGTTTCATCAATCACGCTGACGCATCCTCTCATCAAACTGAAACGAACAGCGGGCGGCGCCTGGAACATCGACGGTATGTTTCAGTCTTCGTCGGATGAAAGCTCATCCTCGTCCTGGACGATCAACCTCAAGAAGCTTCAGATTGTGGGGGGTGAAGTCCACCTCGTCGACTCGCTTGATCTCGCCGCGAGAGAAGCGGATAGTTCGCTCCAGATTTCACCGGGGCGGATCGACTACGCCAATCTCCACCTCGATTCGCTGCTTCTCGACGCCGGATTGAACATCAGTGGCCGCCGGATTCAGCTTGCGCTCCGGTCCTTTGCGTGCAATCTTGTCCGGCCGGAATTTCAAATCAAAGCGCTGGAAGGCGATTTTCTCCTCGATGAATCGGTCACCGAGATCCGCAAGCTTAACGTTCTTACAGGTCAATCGCATGTAAGCCTCAGTGCCCGTCTCGACAGCGTCGACATTACAAAAATCCACGATCTTGCCCAGCTTCAATACAAGCCCGTTTCGCTTCAAGTGAGCGTTGGGAGGCTCGATTTTGGCGAATTAAAACAATGGATTGGAAAGCCTGTGGCGTTCCTGGAGCGCGAGGTGGCTGGACAAATCGATGTCGAAGGGAGATTTGGCGCACTCGACGTTCGGAACGTAACGCTTCACAGCGGGACTACGTCCATCAGGATTGCCGGGACCCTGACAAATCTGCATCACCCGAAGGATCTCGAGCTCGATCTCGCGTGCGTCAGGAACAAAGTCGATCCGGACGACGTCCGGCGGCTGATGCCGACACTCCGTATCCCCGACCTCTCTGCGTTCGGGGCAGTGGAATACGATCTTCGTTTCGTCGGAAAACCGCTTGCTTTCTCGGCCCGGCTGTCGAGCAATTCCCGCGTCGGGAGGATCGATGTCGACGGAAAAATCGATCTTCGCGAACCGCAGATTTCGTACGACGGCGTCCTCCGCACCGCGCAACTCGACCTTGCGCGACTTACCGGGGACAGTTCAATGGTCAGCAGGCTCCGTTCCACAATCACGTTTCAAGGGCGAGGTATGCGGCTGGCCGACATGAGCGGACTGGTTCGGGCAGATATTGATTCCTCCGAGTTCTACGGTCTTCCGCTCAACCGTTCCGTTGTTGTCGTTGATGTTGCTAGCAAAATCATCCATCCGCGCGTCTCGCTACGGCTCGGTTCAGCCCGGATCGATATCGGTGGCACGCTGCAACTGAAGCCGCAAGACATCGTGGGATTCGATCTTGCGGGGCGCATCAACTCCCTCAATCTTGCTGACGTCCTGAAGAAGGAAGAACCCGCGAGCGACGTCTCGTTTGATGTGCAGACACAAGGGGATTTCAAATCTGTGAGCGAGCTCAGCGGACGCGCGACGCTGAACTTCTTCCGATCTTCGGTCGACACTGTTCAGTTTGCCGGTGGACCCGCGATCGTGAAGTTGAACACGCTCGACGCTGCTCCTCACATCCTCTCCATCACATCGGAAGTTGTCGATCTCGAAGCAACCGGGACATTTACCCCCTCATCTCTCATAAGCTCGATGGCAAGAGGGGTAGCGCTTGCCGGACAGGCGATAGCGTATCGCATCAGCGCACTCGACGCTCTCCGCGGCTCTCCCGATGATCAGCGCCCTGTGAAGGAGTTTCGATCCTCCGTCCCATCCCGGCGCGACACGGTCGATTATACCTTTACGCTGAACATGAAGGACTGCTATCCCCTCGGAGTCATCCTGAGCAAGGAACTGGAGGGAAGTTTTGGATTAAACGGCCGGGTCAGGGACAACTCCGATGCAATCCAGATGAATCTGAAAGCCGATGTAGAGGCATTTCATTACGGCGATGAAAAGCTCAGCCTCGGGATGACCTCCGGTGAGATCACGGTGAAGGCAGACGGTCTCTCGCCGCAAGACCTCCTGCACTCCATGAGTATTTCTCTTGGCGCCGCGGCGAAGCGATTTGATGCACAGGGCCTGCAAACTGCGAACCTCTCGCTTCATCTGGCCATGGCAGACGACTCAAGCCGTTTTGATATCGGAGGTCTTCTCGATTCCGTAGCGACGGTCAACATGCACGGGTCGATGAAATATGTGAATCGCTTCTTTCTGTTTACGCTCGACAGGCTGCAGGCGGATTTCAGCAGCCATGTCTTCGGGAACTCTGAACCGGTTCTCCTTCGTGTAGGGCGGGACGGGCTCCAGGCTTCGAATCTGATGCTTCACCACGATGCCGAAGAGGTGAGCGTCATGGGGTTGTTCAATCCCGCGGGGCAGTCAAATCTTGCGGCGTCTGTCCACAATGTTCAGATCGGTTCCATACCGAAAATCGTCCGGCGCACAGCCTCGATTGAATCACTGCCCTCAATGAGCGGCGTCGTGAACGCCAATGCAACCTTCGACGGGAGCCTCGAAGAGCCGAGCTTTTCGCTCGACATGAACGCGGCCGGCGTCTCGTACGATCAACAGCGATTCGGGACGGTCCTGGTGAGATCGTCCTACGCCGACCGTCTTCTGACAATCTTCGCTCAGCTGAACAGCCACGGGGACAGCGTGGGATCTGTGCCTGAGCTTCGCCTGAACGGAACCGTTCCGTACGATCTGGCACTCTCCGGTACGTCAGACCGGAAGC
>DATJQB010000382.1:0-3627 GCA_035506075.1 Bacteroidota bacterium
CGGCTCGTCGAAGATGAACAATGCCCTCCCCTCGGACTTTGATGCGGTAAGATGGTTTGCAAGCTTCACGCGCTGGGCTTCTCCTCCCGAGAGCGTCGTCGCGGGCTGTCCGAGGCGGACATACCCAAGTCCGACCTCATCGAGTACGCGGAGCCTGGTTGCAACCCTTTTCCCGTCGGCGTGCTGGCCAAAGAATTCGATCGCTTCGGTGATCGTCAAGCGGAGCAGATCATCGACATTCTTGCCATGATACCTGACATCCAGCACTTCCTGTTTGAACCGCTTTCCTTTGCACGATTCGCAGGTCAGGTACAGATCGGCGAGGAACTGCATTTCCACCTTCTGAAACCCGTCCCCTTCGCATACGTCGCACCGGCCTCCCGGGACATTGAACGAAAAATGTCCAGGCGCGAACCCCCTGATGCGAGCCGATTGGGTTTGTGCCAGCAGATCCCTGATGAGATCGAAAATCTTCAGATAGGTGACAGGATTGGATCGCGGCGATCTTCCGATTGGGGACTGATCCACGAGCTCGATGCGCTCGATGTGCTCCGCCCCCGCGATCGAACCAAAACGTCCAACGCTCCCTTCAAATCCCCCCTTCATCTTTTGGATGCCTGCATAGAGGATGTCGTGCACAAAGGTGCTCTTGCCGGAACCACTGACACCTGTCACACAAACAAACATCCCGAGCGGGACGCGAACATCAATACCCTTGAGATTGTGCTCAGCCGCGCCCTTAATGAGGATCGACTCCTCCCTGTCACGTCTCCTTTTGCGGGGAGTCGGGATCCGGAGCGATCCGTTCAGGTACTGGGCCGTCAGTGACGTCGGGTGTCGAAGCACCTCATCGAGTGGCCCGCAGCAGACGACTTCCCCTCCGTATTCGCCGGCCTTCGGTCCCATATCGACGACGATGTCGGCCGACCGGATCATTTCCTCATCGTGCTCCACGACAAGCACGCTGTTGCCGACATCGCGGAGCGATTTCAGAATATTGATCAGTTTATGGTTGTCACGAGGGTGCAGCCCGATGCTTGGCTCGTCGAGGACATAGAGCGAACCCACGAGCGACGACCCGAGTGATGTTGCAAGATTAATACGCTGAGATTCTCCCCCGGAAAGCGTCATTGTGAGACGATCGAGCGTCAGGTACCCGATGCCGACGTCGTTGAGGAACTTGAGCCGCTTCCGGATTTCCTCGAGGATTCGTTTTGCGACTTCGATTTCGAACGCAGTAAGTTTGAGCTGTGCGAAGAACGTATTCGCATCCTCGATGTTCATCCGCACGATATCGTGAATCGTCGCTCCGCCGACTTTGATGTTCAGCGCATCACTCCGCAGCCGCGATCCACCACATGCATCACACGTCGTGTAACCCCGGTACCGGCTCAAAAAGACGCGATAGTGAATCTTGTACGACTTCCGTTCGATGAACTTGAAGAACTTGTAGATCCCATCGAAACTGCCGTGCCCGTTCATGACGACATCGAGCTGTTTGGGCGTCAACTGCTTGAATGGAATGTCTACGGGTATGCCGGCTTCCCGCGAGACACTCAACAGATCCTTGAGGTTGGTCCTCCATTTCGGCGTCGTCCACGGATGAATGGCCCCCTGCCGGATTGTTTTGTTAGGGTCCGGCACGACCAGGTCCATGTCAATCCCCATCGATCGTCCAAAGCCCTGGCATTTCGGACACGCTCCTACAGGGTTGTTGAACGAGAACATCCGCGGGTCGGGGTCTTCGTAGCGGATCCCATCGTTCGGGCATTCATAGTGCTGTGAGAACCTGAGCTGCGTTTTTGAGTCAAGAAGGTACACGAAGCAGTAGCCATCCCCTTCGTTGAACGCCAACTCGACCGAATCGGCATTTCTCTTTTCATTTTCCTTGTCTCGTTTCCGGACAACGATGCGGTCGACAAGCACAAGGATCCCCTTCTTACTCTTCCCCTTGAATTCCGTCTCATTCAGGTCGACGAGCTCCCCGCCCGCGACGATGCGGAAGAAACCGCGCTTCTTGAGCGCGTCGAGTTCCTCCTTGAGAGAGTGTCCCTCGTGTTCGTGCAGCGGGAATGTGATGTACGCCTTCGATCCTTCCGGCTCGTCGAGCAGTCGATCGACCACCGTCGAGACTGTGTCCCGTCGCACCAACGTCCCGCATTCTCTGCAGTAGGTTTTTCCGACGCGCCCAAAGAGCAGCCGGAGATAATCGTACACTTCGGTTGTCGTGGCAACTGTGGAGCGCGGATTCCTCGTCGACGTCTTTTGCTCGATGGCAATCGACGGGCTGATTCCCTGAATCAGGTCAACGTCCGGCTTGTCCATCCTCTCGAGAAATTGGCGGGCGTACGACGAGAGGGACTCGACGTATCGCCGCTGCCCCTCTGCATAGATCGTGTCGAAGGCGAGGCTCGATTTCCCGGAGCCGCTCACTCCGGTCACAACAACGAGCTTGTTGCGGGGGAATTCCAGGCTGACATTCTTGAGGTTGTGGACTCTCGCCCCGCGGATGATGATGGAGGTCAGACGGTTCTTCTTCCCGTTCGGAGCCGGCGCACCGGCAGCGGGTTTCACTTCCTCGGAAGACTTGCGGGGCAATATTGGTGTGTTTCGTTTCGTCAAAGGGGAAGCCGGTCTATTGCACTCACGGACGCGCTGACGATAGCAAGTGGCTTTGAGCGAGCCCTCGCCCTGCCGCGTCGCTGACTGTCTGCCCGCCTGAGGCTGAACACAGCAATGACGTCTGGCGCATCGAATTCATTCAACGTACTCGTCCGGGACTGCAAAATCAATTCCAAAATTCCCGATGTTCGACATGCACAGGAAGGACATGCTTCAACTGCATCGTCTTGCCTTTTTGCATCGGGCTGTCTACATTGACACGAACGTTGATCGCTTGCTCATGCCCGAACTGCCAGACCTCACAATCTACATCGAGAGCTTCCAATCGCGATTGGTCGGCCAGCACCTTGAACGTGTGAGGCTCGCCAATCCGTTCATCCTCCGAACGTTTGATCCTCCGATTGCGGATGCATCTGAAAAGCTTGTCTGCGGGATCTCGCGCATCGGCAAGCGGCTCGTGTTCGAACTCGAAGGCGATCTGTTCATCGTTATCCATCTCATGATCGCAGGGCGGTTTCATTGGAAAAAGCGCGGGATCAAGATCGGCGGGAAGATCAATCACGCGGGATTCGATTTCGCGGACGGCACTCTTCTGCTCACCGAGGCAAGCACAAAAAAACGAGCCTCGATGCATTTTGTGAAAGGCAGGGAGAGTCTGAGTCAGTTTGACCGCGGCGGACTCGAAGTTCAGGGTTCATCGCTGCCGGAATTTGCAGCAGCCCTCCTCCGTGAAAACCGGACGCTCAAGCGAGCCTTGACGGATCCACGGTTGTTCAGCGCCATCGGAAACGCCTATTCCGACGAAATCCTCCATCGGGCCGGCCTCTCTCCTCTCAAGCTCACGGGAAAGATGTCACAAAACGAAATCGCACAACTCCACCGTTCTGCGAATGAGGTGTTTGGCGAGTGGATCGACCGGCTGAGGAAAGAACATGGCGGCAATTTTCCTGAAAAGGTCACTGCATTCCATGAGCAGATGGCTGTCCACGGCAAATTTGGCAAACC
>DATJQB010000383.1:0-2068 GCA_035506075.1 Bacteroidota bacterium
CATGCTGAGCGATGCGGACCGGCTCACGGACACCGTGGAGCAGGTGCTCAAGGCCGGTCGAGCGGGAGACAAGAAGGCAGGCAAGGAGAAGGCCGACGTCGATTTCAGCAGGTTGGTCCACGAGTGCATGGAAGTCATACGCAATCGATATCATCTGCCAGCTGAGAATCTCAGATACGAACAGCAGTCAAGTAACGGCGACGGGCTCCACGTGAGGGGCAGCGTGGACGATCTGCGCACGGCTGTTTCAAATGTGCTGGACAACGCGGTGAAATATTCCGGAGAGCACATTGATGTAAGGATCCGGCTGGAATCGCCGGATCAAAAGAGAGTCGTGCTCAAGGTGCAAGATCAGGGAGTAGGAATTGCGCCTGAGGATCTGAAGAGAATGTTCAAACGATTCCATCGGCTAGCGCCTCGGTCTTTGTCTCACGTGAAAGGAACAGGCTTGGGATTGTTCATCGTGAAGTCGATTGCGAAAAAACATGGTGGCACAGCATTCGCGACAAGCGAAGGCGAGGGGCAGGGAACGACCGTCGTGATTGAATTGCCGAAATCCGCACCGGTGCCGCCGGGAGCGGAAGCATGAGCCGCATCCTGGTAGTTGAGGATGAAGAACATCTTGCGCAGGGTCTCCGGTTCAACCTTGAAGAGGAAGGATACGAAGCTGAGGTAGCCGGGGATGGCGAATCGGCCACGAATAAGTTGCTGGCAAGAAAAGAGAAGTTCGACGCCATCGTGCTCGACATCATGCTGCCGGGCAAGGATGGATTCCACGTAGTATCGGAATTACGGGCGGCTAAGAACTACGTGCCCGTGCTGATGCTGACGGCACGGGGACGTCCGGAAGATGTGCTGAAGGGATTTGCGTCGGGCGCTGATGATTACCTGGCGAAGCCGTTCGATCTCTCCATTCTGCTGGCGCGACTGCAAGGTTTATTGCGGCGGACTCAATGGATGCACACGGGGCAACCCAAGGAGGCGGAGAAGAACGCTGGTAAAGGAGATGATTTCGAGGAGTTTTCTTTTGCCGGGAAAACGATCGATTTCGGAGGGTTGGAATTACGCTCGCGCGGGAACACGATTCATTTGACACTGATGGAGTCGGAGTTGCTGCGGCACTTGGTGAAGAACGATGGGAAGATCGTCTCGCGGAAGCAAATTCTCGAAGAGGTTTGGGGATTGCACGAAGATACTGACACACGGGCGATCGACAATTTTGTCGTGAGATTGCGGCGGTATATCGAGGATGATCCGGGAAGTCCGCGGCATCTGTTGACTGTTCGGGGAGTCGGGTACCGGTTCTTGGCGAAGCCTGAGACGAAATAGTTCTACTAAGATGGTTGGGCGCTCCGCCCTTCCAAGATAGATATGAGTTGGTCAAAGCGGGTGGGCAACTCCACGAACGGGTGCCGAACTCCATCAGTATGACTTTCGGGAGCAAGGATCTTAATCAAACCAAGCCGGGTCTCAACGTCGAATTCTCCCAGCGCTTGATCAAGCATTAGGTACCCAATCTGTTGCCAAACCAATTCACCCTCCTGGACCCCTGGAATGAAGATCTGAATCCCAACATTGCGTCCATCATGCAGAAGCGTGAACTGTAGCTCAGACGGGTCAATTTTGCTTGTGCCGATCTCGATCGGCATAATTGGAGAACGCCGCGGCCGGAATGCTGTAATTTTCCATCTTGAAAGAGAAGGAGCAGATTTGGAGAGCGAGACGACCGCCCGAAAAACATCCTTCATGCCATCGGCACTGATCACAAATTCTCGGGTCGCCTCGCCTGGAGGGCTGAATTCAAACGCAAGCCCCCGGTGGACTTGATGAAGCTTCGATTGCAGTTTGTCAAACAAAACCTCGCGCGTTGCGACATCGTTCGGGTCAAAGCCGAACAGCGCGTCTTCATTTTCCGCGAACCACTTCCAAAATTTGTCTTCCTTGCTCATTTGTGACACCGTGCGCGATCTGATCACCGTTCATGCTCGACACAACTCGGCGAGTAGAACTTCCCTGCGTTCGATAGCTAAGCCATCCATCCGATTCAAAACTGCGAAATATGCGGGAA
>DATJQB010000384.1:0-5573 GCA_035506075.1 Bacteroidota bacterium
CGAGGCACCGCCATGTCCTGCTCCCATGTTGATCCTGAAAAGAAGCAGATTGCTGTCGGTTTTCATCGAGCGAAGTTTCGCGGTGTACTTCGCGGGCTCCCAGTACATGACCTGACTGTCATTCAGCGAGGTTGTGATGAGGATGGCAGGGTACCCTCTCCGGGCGATGTTGGTGTAAGGACAGTACGACCGGATGTATTCATACGCTTCCTTCGTGTGTGGATTTCCCCACTCGAGGTATTCCTGAATCGTCAAAGGGAGCGATTCGTCTAGCATGGTATTGACGACATCCACGAAGGGAACGGCAAGATGCGCCACCCTGAAAAGATCGGGACGCATATTGAGAACCGCTCCGATCAACAGGCCGCCTGCGCTCCCACCCTGGACGGCCAGGTGGTCCGGAGAAGTATACCGTTCGCCGATCAGATGTTCGGCGCAGGCGATGAAGTCCGAGAAGGAATTGCGCTTGTGGAGCATCTTTCCATCCTCGCGCCATTCCTCACCGAGATCACCCCCGCCGCGTATGTGGGCAAGGGCGTAGGCTACTCCCCTGTCCAGCATGCTCACACGTACAACCGAGAAATAAGCAGACTGGGAGATCCCGTACGCCCCGTATCCGTACAGCAGCAGAGGATTCGTTCCATCGCGTCGAAGCCCTTTCTTGTACACGAGGGATATGGGGACCATCACCCCATCGGGAGCCTTGGCGTAGATGCGCTCAGAAACATAACGGGAAGGATCATAGCCGCCAAGCACCTCCGTTTGTTTCAGAAGGGTACTCACACCCGTCTCCATATCAACTTCGTACACAGAGCCCGGCGTCACAAACGACTGGTAGGTATACCTGAAGCTTCCGGCATCGTAGTCGGGATTTTGCCCCGGTCCGGCAGAGTAGACCGGTTCGGGGAACGCAACAATGGATTGCTTGCCTGTCCGGAAGTCTCGGAGAACGAACCGTATGAGCGCCTGCTCCCGTTCGACGAAGACTGCGTGATTTCGAAACAGGCTGAACGATTCAATCTTCACTCCAGGCCGATGCGGGAGAACTTCGGTCCAATGTTCACGCACAGGATCAGAGTCCGGAACCGTCACCAGCCGGAAATTCTTCGCCTCCTTGTTCGTTCTGATGTAGAACAATCCCTCCCGGTGGTCAACACTCATTTCATGCCCATCTTCACGAGGATAGAGGACCTTGAACGTTTCGTGAGGACTGTCGGCCCGGAGGTAGTGCACCTCGTCCGTCACTGCGCTTGCAGCAATAAAGAAGAGGAACTTCTTGTCGCTCGATCGGTCGACACCTACCCGGTAAAGTTCGTCCTTCTCCTCATAGATCAACTCATCCTTCTGATCCCCGAGTTTGTGGCGGAAGAGGCGATAAGGCCGCTTGGCAGCGTCTTCCTTCACGTAGAATATCGTCTTGCTGTCCCCAGCCCACACTGCCCCGTTGATTTGTCCGACCTGATCAGGCAGTATGTGACCGGATTCGAGATCTTTGAGGGCGAACTGAAACTGACGGAAGCCCGTTGTGTCGAGTGAGTACATCAGGTACTTCCCGTCATCACTCACTTCGTACAGGCCGAGACCGAGGAACTTGTGACCCTTTGCACACTCGTTCAGATCGAGCGTGATCTGCTCCGGCGCGTCCATCGATCCTGGCTTCCGGCAGAAGATCGCGTACTGCTTCCCTTCCTCCATGCGGTTATAGTACCAATAACCGCCAAGTTTGTACGGCACGCTCAAATCTGTTTGTTTGATGCGACCGATAAACTCGTCATACAACGTATGCTCAAAAGTCACTAGCCCTTTTGTCATCTCATCGGTGTAGCGATTTTCGGACTCCAGATACGAGATGACTTCAGGGTTTTGTTTGTCCCGCAGCCAGTAGTAATTGTCGGTCCGGACGTCGCCATGGATGGTGTCCACCTTAGGTATACTCCTGGCCTTTGGCGGAGTGATCTCCTGGGGACTCGGGGAGGCTTCGACGGGACTATCGGTCATTGCGAGCAAGAGTGCCAGAATAATGAGGGTTTTCATTGACTTCAGCAGTCTCCCAGCGGTGGGCAGAAATGGGGGCTGAAGAGCGAATCAGGTGTTGTCAATGTATGGGATGGAGACTGGAATGTCAATCCGACACATCAGAGGAGTTGTTCGTCCCACACTCCTGCGATTTCGCGTGTGCAAAACGGGCTGAATCGCCTTATCTCGCCATCTCGATCCTGAGGCGCGACTATTCGTCACAAACCAGGTCACTTTCGTCCCATCGTGCAAACACCCGGGGCAAGCCGGCGTCTTAATGGGGAGAAGTCTATCGAGCAGCGACGATCAGTTGATTGAGAAGTAGAGGAAGCAGCAAAGACAATAACTCACATTCTTTCCCACAACAGAGTAGTGCCGGAGGACTTATGAAACGGATGATCGTGGTCGCATTGACCCTCGTGCTCGCCGTGACTCTAACGACGACAGCTTTTGCAGGTGCGGACAAAAAGGAATACAAACCAAGCTTCAACATCGAGCAGGCCGAAGCAAACCTCATTGCGGGCGTGCAATCGGACAATTTCGGCTTGCGAGTCAGCGCAGCAACGATGCTGGGTGATCTGAAGAGCACCCGGGGTGTGATCGCGTTGATGGGAATGCTTCGCAATGAGTCAGATGAACGAGGTCGCATTGTGGCAGCCCTGGCCCTGACAAAAATCGGCAGTCCGGTGGGGATTTATGCCGTTGAACAGACTGGCCGGCTGGACGGCAACGACCGTGTGAAAAAGCTGTGTGCTTTGTTCTACCAGGAATACCAGCAGCAAAGGAACAGCTGAACAAGCCGTCCCGGACCTCCGGGATGGTTGTGGGAAGAAGGAAAGCCGTTGCGGCTGGTGTCGCAGCGGCTTTCTTATGTACGCAGGTCTGTGTGTCCCCTACTTCGTGTTTTCGTCGATCCAATCCAAAACGGTCTTGTACCACAATTCTGCGTTCGCCGGCTTGGCGACGAAATGCCCCTCGTCAGGGAAGTACAGCATCTTTGATTTGATTCCCCGCATTTGCAGCGCCGTGAACAACTGGAACCCTTCGCTCACATCGAGCCTGTAATCGAGCTGGCCGTGGACGACAAGCATCGGCGTCTTGAACTGGTTCACGAATGCCATCGGCGACCATTTGTCGTAGAGCTCGGGATTTTTGTACGGCGTTCCCCCAAACTCCCAAGAGGGGAACCACAATTCCTCGGTCGTTCCAAACGCACTTTTTGTGTTGAACATGCCGTCGTGTGAGACGAGGCAGCGGAACCGGTCCGTATGTCCCTCAATCCAGTTGATCATGTATCCGCCGTAGGATGCACCAGCGGCGGCCACGCGCTTCGCATCGATGAAAGGATAGGTCTTCAGCACATAGTCCACGCCCGTCATCAGGTCTTCGTATGGCTTCCCGCCCCAGTCCCGGCTGATCTCGTCTGTGAACTGCTGACCGTAGCCCGTGCTGCCTCGCGGGTTGATCATCACGGCCACGTATCCTCGTGAGGCAAACATCTGTGCATTCCAGCGGTAGTGGAACTGGTCCCCCCACTGTCCCTGCGGGCCGCCATGAATCAGAAAAATCATCGGGTATTTCTTCGACGCATCGAACGCCGGCGGTTTCACGATGAACCCGTGGACCTTCGTTCCCTTCGCACCGCTAAACCAGAAATCCTCCTTCGCATTCATCTCAAGCTGTGCCATCTTTGTTTCATTGACGGATGTCAGGGCTTTCATCCCCTTCCCGTCCGTTCCGATGCGATACACGTCAACCGGACGTTCAATCGATTCATGGCTGAACACGAGCATGCCGCCGTCCGGCGCGAGTCTGAGCTCGTGGTTATATCCTTTGCCGACCAGCGTCTCCATCTTCCTGCTTTGCACGTCCAGCTTGAAAATCGATTCGTTGCTCTTGTCATCTGCATTGAAGAAAATCGTCTTCGAGTCCGAAGACCAGGCCACCTCGTTCACGCTGTAGTCGATATGTTCTGTGAGATTTGTCCGTTTCCCCGTGGCGCGTTCGTAGAGCACGAGCTGTTTTTGATCCGCCTCAAAACCCGCACGTTTCATCTGAAGATATGCGATGTACTTTCCATCCGGAGAATAGAGCGGCTGCGAATCGTTGCCCGGATTGTCTGTTACTCTTTTCGGCTCTCCGCCAGAGAGACTGACGACGAAAATATCGTTGTTCGTACTCACGGCGACAACCGGATCAGTATTGCGCTCAAACGCAATTTCCTTGCTGTCAGGAGACCATGCGTAGGACCACACTCCACCCAGGTCGATCGGGGGCGTGTCGAAATCCCCGGGCGTGATATCGGCAGCCGTTCCACCGGCGGCCGGCAGCACAAAGAGATGATTTCGCATCCCGTCCTTCCAGGCATTCCAGACTCTGTAAGGGAGTTTGTCGAAAAGTTTTGCCTTGACCTTTCCCTTGTCAATGTCCTCCATCCTTTTCTTGTTGCAATCATCGGTAGCGCAATCAGGAAACACCGTTGAGGAGAAAGAGAACCACTTTCCGTCGGGCGATACCTGAAGGTCGGATGCGCCGGTTGAGATCGAGGAGATTTTCCGCGGTTCTCCGCCTGCAGCCGGCACCACCCAGATCTGCGCTTCGCCATCGCGTGTCGAGATAAACGCGATCGACTGGCCATCGGGGAGCCACCTTGGCGAATTATTCGCCCCTTTGGCGTTCGTCAACTGACGCACAGTCCCGCCGTTCACAGGGACGACGTACAGATTGCTATTTGTGCGGTTCTCGACTTTGTTGTGATACGTCACCACGAAGGCGACAGATTTGCCATCAGGAGAGATTTGGGGATCCGTCACACGCCCGAGGCCGATGAAATCGTCGAACGTAATCGGATGTTTCGTCTGTGCGACCAGTACAAAGCCGGACAGCATAACGACAGCGACGAACAGTGCACGTTTCATGAGTTTCCTCCATCAGTGAAAACAACTCAGGTAGGTTATGTTCAAAAGGTCCCGTTCCTGGAACACAGCATACGCTTCACGTTTCATTTCGCAGACTTGGGTGTGCCGAACATGAAGACGAGCGGCTTCCACAGCCTGTGCGACCAGGCAAGCTCGTTGTGTACAGCTCCGGGCTGGATGACATATTCCATGTTCACCCCTTGCGTGAAACCCTGCTGGTCCAGAAGTGCAGCAAGCGCGTTGCTTCCGGGGATCAACCGAGGCTCAAGTTCACCAACATCGAAATAGATCTTCGAGTCCTTCCGCAGCGGTGTAGCGGTGAGAAGTTTCTCCATTCCGGCATTTGAGAGACCCGGACCGATTGATGACGACATCCCGGCAGCCATTGAAAAGACCTCGGGGTGCCAGGCCGCGAAGAGAATCGAGATCAGGCCTCCCATGGATGAACCGATGACGCCCGTGTGTTCTCGTTCCTGCATCGTTCTATACGTCGAATCGACAAGCGGTTTGACGACATTCACGACGAAGGACGCGTAGCTCCGTCCCAGAGGCGAATCGGTGTATTCCTCCAGCCTGTCGTCGGTGTTGTAGATCCCCACCATGATGATTTCTTCGATCGCCCCGGCCCGGATCAGGCTG
>DATJQB010000385.1:0-9739 GCA_035506075.1 Bacteroidota bacterium
CGAGGATCTCGATGCCCGTGTAGCGCACATCGAGACGGCGTTCAAACTCAGGCTTTCGTTCAAGCACAGGAGCGATCCGAGCTTCCTGGACTGGGTCTTTTATCGGCTCAATCCCAGGCACAACAAGAATGAGATTACGACCGTCTACAGTGTAGTGAACTGAGTCAAGGGATCGTACGAGGCTTTGGCATTCCTCGAGGAATTATTTCCGTCGAATTGTCGTTATTGAAGAAGGCAGTTTTCCGACCGGCCGCAGCTGTTGATTGTGATGTGGAGAGCTTTCCTCGCCGCTGCAAACAAATGTGAACCACTGTTACTTCCAATTCCGAACCGACGGAAGGGATACTTTTATGAGCAATTCGAATTCATCCAGGAACGAACTCCATGGGGAGTACTTCTCACCGAGTCCGGAATTTGTCGCTCAGGCAAATGTCCCCGACCCCGAAGCTGTCTACAGGGAAGCTGCAAACGATCTGGAAGGATACTGGGCCCGCCGTGCCGGCGAGCTCGAATGGTACAAGCCCTGGGACCAGGTCCTTGACGAGAGCAACAAACCGTTCTACAAGTGGTTTGTCGGCGGCAAGACGAACATTGTTCTCAATGCGATCGACAGGCACGTTCGGACGTGGCGGCGCAACAAGCTCGCATTGATCTGGGAGGGGGAAAACGGGGAAGTGCGCACGTTTTCCTATCATGCACTCAACCGGGAGCTCTGCAAGTTCTCGATCGTCTTGCGCAGCATGGGCATTGGCAAGGGCGATCGGGTGACAATCTACATGCCGCGGATCCCGGAAACCTGGATCGCGATACTCGCCTGCGCCAAGATCGGTGCAGTACATTCGGTCGTCTATGGGGGGTTTTCGGTCGAAGCGCTCCATGGAAGGATCGAGGACAGCGAATCGAAGCTCATCATTACCGCCGACGGCGGCTACATGGGAGGGAAAGTCGTCGAGCTGAAGAAGATCGTCGACGAAGCTTTGACACGGACGGCGGCGCCTGAGAATGTTGTTGTCGTCAAGCGTGTCGGGAACCAGGTAAACATGGAAGCGGGGCGCGATTTCTGGTACCATGAGCTCATGAATCTGCCCCTCACCAAGAACTCCAACAAGTGCGAGACCGAGGTGATGGATGCCGAAGATCCTCTCTTCATCCTCTACACATCGGGCACAACAGGCAAGCCCAAAGCAGTCCTGCATACGCACGGCGGATATCAGGTCGGAGTCTACTCGACGATCAAGGACGTCTTCGATCTGAAGGAGGAAGACCGCTGGTGGTGCACGGCGGATCCGGGCTGGATCACCGGTCATTCGTACATCATCTACGGCCCGCTCATTGCCGGCGCAACAACGTTTGCTTACGAAGGGGGACCGAACTTCCCGTTTCCGGACCGCTGGTGGTCGATGATCGCGAAGTACGGGGTCTCAGTCTTCTATACGACACCTACTGCAATTCGCGGTCTCATGCGATTTGGAGAAGCTTGGCCGAACCGACACGATCTTACCTCGCTCCGTTTGCTTGGAAGCGTCGGGGAGCCAATCAATCCGGAAGCATGGCGGTGGTTCCACAAAAACATCGGCAAGGAACGCTGCCCGATCATGGATACGTGGTGGCAGACCGAGACCGGAGGATTCATGATCACGCCGCTCCCGGGAGTCCCCACGAAACCGGGTTCGGCCGCGCGGCCATATCCCGGCGTCGAAGCCGATGTGGTGGACGAGCACGGCAAGTCTGTGAAGCCGGGGGAGGAAGGATTCCTCGTCATCAAGCGTCCGTGGCCTTCGATGATGCGAACGATTTACAAGGATCCCGATCGGTATGTTCAGACGTATTGGAGCAAGTTCCCGGGAATGTACCTCGCGGGCGACTCAGCGCGAAAAGACGAGGATGGTTACTTCTGGATCATCGGCAGGGTGGATGATGTCATCAAGGTCAGCGGCTATCGGCTCGGAACAGCAGAGCTTGAGTCCGCTTTCGTCAGTCATGCGGCTGTAGCAGAGGCTGCCGTCATTGGATTACCGCATGAGATCAAGGGAGTGGCGATCCATGCGTATCTCATTTTGAAGGCAGGGCACGATCCAAGTGAGGCTCTGATGGAAGAACTGAGAAAGCACGTCGCACACGAGATGGGGCCGATCGCGAAGCCGGAGAAAATCGAATTCGTCAAATCGCTTCCGAAGACCCGCAGCGGGAAAATCATGCGTCGTGTTCTGAAAGCTCGGGCGCAGGGTATGTCTGAAGGTGACCTGTCCACGCTGGAGGAATAGGTATCGCGTTGCTCCGAACCGGGGTGGCGATGCAGGGAGAGAGATTAGTGGTTGTGCATCATGCCGGAATGTCCCGAGCCCGACAAGTGTGGACTGACAAAGGGAATGCCGAGACTCATGCCGCGGAGGATGAGCAGCACGCCGACGACAATCGCGAATGCGGGAAGGACCCGGGAGAGTTTTGATCGTACTCCCTGGGAGACAAGTCTTGGAAAGAACGAAAACCCGAGCATCGCCGGAATCGTTCCAATCCCGAAACCGGCCATAAAGATCATCCCGTTGAGAGGATCGGCCGTCACTGCCGCAGTGGTGATTGCGAGATAGACGAACCCGCACGGCAGGAGTCCGTTGAGCAGTCCGAGAAGGAACAACGGCGGAAGCGAATTCTGTTTCAGTAGTGAAGCGATTCTACTCTGGAGATCCGGCAGCCCGGGAAGGCTGAGTCTCAGCCGTCCCGAATACTGACGTGCGAAGTACGAAAGCAATATCGCGGCGCCGGCTATGATCGAGATGTTTTGCTGCAGCAACGCGAGTGAAAGTCCCGCGCCAACCAAACCGAGCACTCCCCCCATCAGGCTGTACGTTACGACTCTGCCGAAATTGTATAACAATCTGCCGATCGTATAGCGGGCGAGAGATCCACTGCCCGCAGACAGAGCCAGGACAATCGGCCCGCACATGCCGATGCAGTGAAGACTTCCAAGGAATCCGAATCCAAATCCGGCGAGAATTTCCACGAACACCTCTTACTGAACCATGATCGGTTCTTCGTGGTAGTAGTCCTGATGTTGGCTCGTCCAGCGGACTTTTACGCGCCAGAGTCCTTTCAGGAGGGAAGAAGCCTGGACCTGCTGAGTCCCGGTGGAATCAAGTTGAAGCGGAATGGTGAAGTCGCTTTTTCGGTCCGCCGGTCTGTAGAACGTCAGTATGCCTGCTGTCCCGCCCGAAGCGAATCGTTTGGGCAGCTTCACAGTGACGAGCGAGTTGCTGAGGCGCACTGCAGGCTGGTCCGGCAATGCATTTGCGCGCCTTGTGCTCTCAATCCGGTCCTGGTGCTTCAGTTCCTGCTGATAGTAGTCGTCGGAGACGAGATCGAGCTCCCGGTTCATGGAGATAGAGACCATGAGGAGAATCCCAGCCGCGAAGACCAGGAACGCAATAACGACGCCGGTTCCGAAATTCCATTTCATCCCTTACCCCTCTTTCTTCTTCACCGGTCCGAGAAATGAGCTCCTGACGACGCCCACGAGCTTGTCGCCGCTGTACACTTCGACATCGAGCGGCGTGTTCATCGACTTGATCTGGTCCCTCTTGAGGAGAACGAAGAGCTTTGCCGCGTTTGCTTCCTGGCTTCTGAGTACGAGCGAATCCCCGAGGACGCGGATTGTGCCGTTGATGCTCCGGAGTCTGAACGAGAGAGGCAACGGCGAAAATGTCTTGTTCACCGCCTTGACGTCATAGAGATTGCTGATGTAGTCGTCCGGCTGCTCCTGGAAGTACATCCCCGGCGTCCGGAGGATTGTCACGTCGATATCAGACCTGTTCGAGATGAAGTACGTCAGCAAGCAGATGAGAATGACGAGCACGACAGAGTACCCGATGCTCCTCGGTGTTGCCAGGGCGCGATGCTTCTTCTCGATGCCTTCAATCGAATCGTACCGGATCAAGCCCCGCGGCTTTTTCACGGCATCCATGACGTGGTCACACGCATCGATGCATGCTGTGCAGTTCACGCACTCCAGCTGCGTGCCGTTCCGGATGTCGATTCCCGTCGGGCACACGTCGACGCACTGACCGCAATCGATGCAGTCTCCTTCCTTCCGTTCTTGTCCTCTTCTCAGCTTTCCGCGGGGTTCACCGCGGAGGTTGTCGTAAGCGATGACGATCGAGTTCCTGTCGAGCATGACACTCTGGAGCCGTCCATACGGGCAGACGAGAATGCATGCCTGTTCCCGAAACCATCCGAAGATCCAGTGGAAGATCCCTGAGAAGAGGACGACGGCAGTCAGCCCGCCCAGATGCTGCGAAGGTGGATCCGTGACGATTGCGTAGAGCTTGTCCGTCCCAATGATCCACGCCAGGAGCGTGTTGGCAACCAGGAACGAGAGGATGAAATAGAGTGAGTGCTTGAGCCCCTTCTTGCGAATTTTCGTCGCCGTCCAGGGAGCATTATTGAGCGCCCTCTGTTCACCCGGTCCGCCTTCAATGAGGTAATCGAGCTTCCGGAACACCATTTCCATGAAGACGGTCTGAGGGCAAACCCATCCGCAGAAAAGGCGTCCGAACACCACCGTGAAGAGAAAAATGAACACGATGGTCGAGATCATCGCAAGGGCGAGAAGAAAGAAGTCGTGCGGGCCGAAGATCATACCGAAGATGATGAACTTCCGCTCGGTGATATCGAAGAGCATGAAGGGATGGCCGTGGAGGCGCAGGAAGGGAGTTCCGAAGAGGATCATCAGCAATGCAGCGCTGACAATCAGGCGTGCGGTGTGAAATCTTCCTTTTGGAGCCTTAGGATACAGCCATGTTCGTTTCCCTTCAGCGGACACAATCCCAAGGTGGTCGCGAAACGAACTCTCACGTGAACTGCTCGACATATCCTTCTTTCACAAAAAAAAGTACTACAGCGCTTTTGCTGCGTTCGTGCTGTCCTTTGGCTGCGGTTTCGGCTCGACGTAGAGGTTTCCCTCAGGCTTCTTGGCGTTGGGAGGGTTGCTCCCCTGGAGCGAGAGCACATAACTCGCAATCTGCTGGATTTCTTTCGGCGTGAAGACGAGTTTCCAGCTGATCATGCCTTTCTCGGGGACGCCGTTCTTGATCGTAGTGTACACATTCTTGATTCCGCCGCCATGAATCCAGTACTGGTCGGTGAGGTTCGGTCCAACGATTCCCTCGGCGTGTGTGCCGTGGCAGGTGATGCAGTTGCGGAGGAACTTCTCCTGTCCCGCCTTGATGGACGCATCGTCGACAAGCGCCACGAGGGCATCTTCGTTGATTGTTCCTTCGGAAGCCATGCGCACGCGCCGTGAGAGGTCCGCGGCGGCGAGTTCTTCAGCATACTCCGCCTGGGGAAGCGGACTCGATTGCCACACATGGTAATTGAGCATGTAGAACACGGCGAAAACGATCGTCCCGCCGAACAGGTAGTTGAACCAGGGAGGGATGAGGTTATCGAGCTCCGTGATGCCGTCGTGGTTTTCTTCCAGTGGCTGCACTTCTCCGGTCTGTTTTGGAGCGATCGAATTGTACGCAGTCTTGAGCAGGCGCGTAATCGGCTCAACATCACCATCGAGCACAAAGATCACAAACAGGACGAGAAGGATGAACAACAGGGTCAACAGGCCGGTGAACATCAGCGCCGGGTTGGTTGCCGTTTCAGCCGTCTGCGCATTGGCGGTTGCTGACGTCAGGAGAAGGGAAATGCCTGCGCCCGAAAGACGAACGAGAGAGTTCTTGAGATGGTGGTCGATGTTCACGGTCACACCTGCGTACGTGGTCGAGTCAATCAGTTCAGTGGCAGTCGGCTCATTTTGTCGGCGTCCTCCTTCTTCATCCGGAGAACGTGATACAGAACGCCGAGGAAAAACGGGATGAAGATGAGGAGCGAAAGGATTGGATACGAAGCTATCCCTTCGATCGTTTCAAGGTACTGTGAGAACACTGTGTGGTGCCCCTTTTACTGTTGAACAGCAATGTCGGTGCCGAGACGCTGCAGATACGCAATCAACGCGATGATCTCCTTGTCCGGTTCGGCCGGGGCGTTCTGCTTCTGAAGATCTGCGGCGATACCTTCTGCCTGCGCCTTCATATCGGCGACCGCCTGCTTGTCGTACTCCTTGGGGTACGGCACGCCAAGTCTCTGCATCGCACGGATCTTTGTGCCCACGATTGCCTCATCGATGGTCTGAGAGTAAAGCCATGGATACGCAGGCATGATCGAGCCCGGAGAGACGGACCGCGGATCCTCCATGTGCATGAAATGCCAGAGGTTCGGATACTTACGACCGACACGGTGGAGATCCGGCCCCGTACGTTTCGATCCCCACTGGAACGGATGATCGTACACAAACTCCCCGGCTTTCGAATACTCGCCGTACCGTTCCGTCTCGGACCGGAAGGGTCGGACCATCTGCGAATGGCAGGTGTAGCATCCCTCCCGAACGTAAATATCTCTTCCCTGTAATTCGAGCGGCGTGTACGGTTTTACAGATGCAATCGTCGGGATATTCGACTTGATGAGGAAGGTCGGGACCAATTCGACTATGCCACCGACGAGGATCACAAGAGTCGCGAGCAGGGCGAACTGAATGGGACGGCGTTCGAGCCATTTGTGCTTGCCCTGGCGTAGCGGCACTTCTTCCCAGTGCGCGGGCACCTGTACTTCTTCTTCGGCGAGGAACGAGCCTTGCCGTGCGGTGCGCACAAGATTGTAGATCATAAGAAGCACACCGGTCAGGTAGAGTGCCCCGCCGAGAGCCCGGATCATATAGAAGGGGAGAATCTGCAACACGGTCTCGAGGAAATTAGGATACTGAAGGACACCGGCCGGTGTGAACTGCTTCCACATGAGCGATTGAGTGATGCCGGCCCAATACAGTGCACTCACATACACGACGATCCCGAGCGTTCCAATCCAGAAGTGAAGATTTGCAAGCTTCTTTGAGAAAAGGGTTGTACGCCACATTCGTGGGATCAGCCAATAGAGGATGCCGAACGTCAGGAATCCGTTCCACCCAAGAGCCCCGACGTGAGCATGTGAGATTGTCCAATCGGTGTAATGAGAGATGGCATTGACGTTCTTCAGCGAGAGCATCGGACCTTCGAAGGTGGCCATGCCGTACGCCGTGATTGCAACCACCATAAACTTGAGAACGGCGTCCTCGCGAACCCTGTCCCATGCTCCACGCACGGTGAGCAAGCCGTTGATAGCCCCTCCCCAGGATGGGGCCAGGAGCATGATGGAAAATACGGTGCCAAGCGACTGCGCCCAGTCGGGCAGCGCGGTATAGAGAAGATGATGGGGACCCGCCCAGATATAAAGGAAGATCAACGACCAGAAGTGAACAATCGATAGTCTGTACGAATAGACCGGCCGGTCGGCCGCTTTCGGCAGGAAATAGTACATCAACCCGAGGTACGGAGTCGTGAGGAAGAAAGCGACTGCGTTGTGACCGTACCACCATTGCACGAGAGCGTCCTGGACGCCGGCATAGACCGGGTAGCTTTTCAGATACGAGACAGGAAGCTCAATGGAGTTGACGATGTGAAGCACGGCAACCGTAACGATACCGGCGACATAAAACCAGATCGCAACGTACATGTGCTTTTCACGCCGTTTGATAATCGTCCCAAAGACGTTGATGGCAAAGACGACCCATACGAGCGTGATCATGATGTCGATGGGCCACTCCAACTCCGCGTACTCCTTGCCAGTCGTGAAGCCGAGGGGCAAGGTCAGCGCCGCCGAGAGAATGATCAACTGCCAGCCCCAGAAGTGAATCGAACTGAGGAGATCGTTGAACATCCTGGCTTTGCAGAGCCGTTGGAGCGAATAATAGAGGCCCATGAAGATGCCGTTGCCGACAAATGCAAAAATGACTGCGTTCGTGTGCAGCGGTCGAATCCGTCCGAACGTGAGGAACTGGAGCTTGAGGTTCACCGCCGGCTCAAACATCTCGCACGCGATGATGAGACCGACGAGCATGCCCACGGCTCCCCACAACATTGTCGCGACGGCAAAGTTTCGTACGATCCTGTTATCGTACTTGACGGCTACCATCTCCATTGGATGTAGATCCTTCTTCTGGTGGCGTGTTTTTCGAATCAAAAGTACTAGTTTTATGTTCTTCCTCAAAGAGAATTCTCACCGACGGCGTGTAGTTGTCATCGTACTGCCCCGCGCGCACAGCCCAGATGAACGCGGCAAGAAAGCCGAGTGCCACAGCGACGCTGAATCCGACGAGAATCCAGATGACGGACATCAGAGGATTCCTTTCTTCTTCGCACGGTGCCGGATTGAAGCTGTTGAAAAAATCACCACTGAGATCGAGCTGACCGGCATCAGGAGTGCCGCAAGAAGCGGAGAGAGCAATCCCTGCACAGCGAACCACAATCCGACGAGATTATAGAGGAGCGACAGGGCTAAGCCCGCATAGACAACCCTGAGGCTGGTGCTTGTGAACTCGACGAACGTGCCGAGGAGTTGAAATGAATCGCCGTCCAGGATCGCGTCGCACGCGGGAGAAAAGGAAGTGACATCTTCCGTCACCGCGATGCCCACATCGCTTCGCCAGAGAGCGCCGGCGTCGTTCAGTCCGTCGCCGATCATGAGAACGTTGTGACCATCCTTCTGAAGAGTCTGGATGAACGCGAGCTTCCCGGCCGGCTTCTGGTTGAAGCGCATCTCCGCGAAATTCCCAAAGAGTTCTGAGAGCCGAACTCGCTCGTGGTCACTGTCGCCGGAGAGAACCATGAGTGTCCTCCGCGTTCCGAGCTTCGCGAGCGTTTCGCCGGCGTGGTCCCTGTAGCTGTTCCCAAACGAAAACCAACCGCGGGGTACTCCACCGATCGAACAGTACACCCGCGTTTCCCGTGTTTCATCTCCCGCGCCGGCGGCTCCTGTGAACTGCGCTGATCCCAAATGCACCCGCGTTCCATCCACGATCCCGCCGACACCTTCCCCCTCGATTTCCGAAAACTCTTCCACCGTCATCGATTCCCTGCCGGAGAATTGTTCAGTGATCGATCTGCTGAGCGGATGTGTTGAACTGCGGGCCAGCGAGAAAATCAAATTCATTTCGTTCGGAGAGAGAGGCTCACCGCAGAATCGGGCCGAGCCCAACGATGTGCGCGTCAACGTGCCGGTCTTGTCGAATACCACGGTGCCCACTTTTGCAAGAGACTCGACAACACTTGCATTCTTCAGATAGAAGCCTCGTTTGCCAAATATGCGCATGGTTGTACCGAATGCAAAGGGGGCAGCAAGTGCAATCGCGCACGGGCATGCGACGATCAGAACCGAGCTGACTGCATCGAGTATCCTTGACGGATCGATGAACGACCATATGACCGTTGTTGTGAGAGCAATTCCTAGGATGGCAATTGTGAAATACTTCCCGGTCGTCGAGGAGAGTGTAAGAAGCCGGGATTTCGGCTTCTCGGATGTGCCAAAATCATTCCAAAGTTGAATCAACTTGCTTTCCGATACTTCCTTGACAACTTCGAGTTCGACGGTCGAGCCGACTTGCCGTCCGCCGGCGAATGCGAGATCTCCCGATCCCTTTTCGACTGGAACAGATTCGCCGGTGGCAAAACTGTAATCAATGCGGGCAGCGCCCTTGATGATCACGGAATCGGCAGGAATGATTTCATTGTTCCTGAGAATGATACGATCTCCCGGCCGGAGCGAGGTAATCGGTACACTGTTCTCGGATCCGTTTCTTGTGACGACCGCGGCGAGAGGGAAGTACGAT
>DATJQB010000386.1:0-7025 GCA_035506075.1 Bacteroidota bacterium
CGGCGAAGAGCAGACCTCTCAATTCGACGTTGCTTGTTCAACATTCATAATTCACGTGACGATCGGGCGACAACTGCAGAATATCGAACAGATGAACGTCGGACGGGGAAGTGAGAATAGCGGCGAAGAGCAGACCTGTCACCTCGACGTTGCTTGTTCGACATTCGTAATTCACGCGACCATCGGGCGACAACCGCGGAATATCGAACAGATGAACGTCGGACGAGGAAGTGAGATTGGCGGGAAGAGCAGACCTGTCACCTCGACGTTGCTTGTTCGACATTCGTAATTCACGCGATCATCCGGCGTCAACCGCGGAATATCGAACAGATGAACGTCGAACGAGGAAGTGGAAATAGCGGCGAAGAGAGGATTTCTCACCGCGACGATGCTTGTTCGACATCCGTAGTTCACGCGACCATCGGGCGACAACCGCAGAATATCGAACAGAGGAATGTCGAACTATGAAGTAACGAAGCTGCGTGATCAGGCCTCAGCGCTCATTCGCGCCCGATGAGAGAGTGCCAGGTCTCCCGCTCGAGGAAACTCCCCGGGACATTCTGCTCCAGCTCGAGGTACATTTTGAACGGAACTGCAAAGGTCAGGACGCCATGGCCGAGTGTCGCGGCTGTGTACGCCCTGGCCGCAGTGTCTGTCAGACCAATGACGGCGTGAGGCTGCTCCAGCTCCGCCTCCTTGTAGGCAAGTATGCCTATGCTCTGGCAGCCTGCACCCGAGCGTACGACGACATTATCCAGCGTTCCCCGACCGTAGTTCGAGAGGGACACAAGTGCCGAAACCTGGTCTGCGTTTGCGACGAAGATGACCACCACCGGCGTTTCGCGTTCCGCATCAACCTCATCAAGCGGCTTGAAGACCACGTATTGTTTTGGAATGTCGATCATCGGCAGGGAATCGACAAACCTCTTTGCGAGATCCGGTGACTTGACATATCCTTCTCCGTGAAGGAACCGTTCAACTGCGAGCTTTCTTCCTGTCTTGCGAATCTCGTCTGCAATTTCTTCAGCATGTTCCTTCCCTTCATTCCCCGTCGAGAGAAAACCATAGAAGCAATCGATCCCGCCGCGCCAGTTGAGGTAGAGGTTTCCAAATCCCACGCCCACACCTCCTCCGAGACAACCGTAGCTGTCCCTGTCGAACACAACGGTCTTGCCCATTGCCGCCTGGGCAAACATCGCCATGACGCAGCCCCATTTTTGGTGGTGGAATTGAAGTGCTCCTTCGGGCTTGTCATCAGTCCAAATCAATGCAACTGGTTTGTGTTCAAGGTGCAACGCAGCGGCTGTGAGGGAATCCATGCGAACCTTTCCTGTGAGCAGTGATTGATCTGACGGACAGAATGTACGATGTTGATGCCAGACAGGCAATGCATCGGGAACGACGTCGGAGAGTCAGCGCTGCATTCGGGAGTTTCCCTGGCGATGCCTTCTCTGCCCATTCCGAGCCATGATCTGCTATTGCAAAAATTTGGAATCGCAGTTAAGATTGGGAATGAGCGCGAGTGCGTTCTGTGCGGGAATTTATTACCTTTGGACTGCGGTACAAGGCTTCACCTGCGTCCCTTCGATTATTCGACGAAGGAGAGGAACTCTTCAATTTGTTCTTCACAGTCCGAGCCAACAAGGATGGTTCGCCATGGAAAAGCCTGCGACTTCCATTCTCGCCGTTGACGATGAGGAGACCCTGCTCAGCACGCTTTCGATGATCCTGAAGCAACAGGGATACTACGTCGATACTGCGCACAACGGCCGCGATGCAATCTCGATGCTGCACACTCTTCCGTTCGATCTTGTGTTGTTGGATGTGATGATGCCGGACGTCGGAGGGATCGAAGTGCTGAAGTATGTCAGTGAGCAGCATCTCGACACAGAAGTGATCATGCTGACTGCCGTGCAGGATGTGAAAACAGCGGTTGAGTGCATGCGGCTTGGCGCGTACTACTACGTCAACAAGCCGTATCTTGCCTCCGATCTCATCGCTCTGATTGATCGGGCCCTCGAGAGAAAACGGCTCGTGATACAGAACAAAGCGCTCAGGAGACAGTTGGCGTACCGCGCGCTCCCTTCAAGCCTTATCACAGAGAATCCTACGCTGCTCGGGATGCTCGAGACGGCATTGCGCGCCGCGCTGACGGATTCGACAGTCCTGATACAGGGCGCGACCGGGACAGGCAAAGAAGTGGTGGCAAATTTCATTCATGCCAACAGTTTGAGAAAGGATCAGCCGTTCCTGGTCCTGGGATGCTCTTCAACTCCGGAGGAGCAGATTGAGTGGGAATTATTTGGCCGGGAGCGGGGAAATTCCAGCAGCACTCCTGCGAGGCAAGGCTTGCTTGAGATCGCTGCTGGAGGTACGCTCTTCATCGATGAGATCAGTGCTTTGCCGCTGCAAGTCCAGCCGAAGCTTCTTGCATTCCTGCAGACAGGAGAGTTCAGCCGCGCTGGCGGAAAGAAGCGGCTCAAATCGGATGTGCGCATTTTTTCTTCGACAAGCACGAGTCTCGAGACTCTGGTCGCTGAGAAGCGGTTCCGACAGGATCTGTTTCAGAAGCTCGATGATATTTCGCTTCAGCTTCCTGCCCTGAGAGAACGAAAGGAAGATATCCCGCTTCTTGTGGACCGATTTCTGCTTGACCATGCGGGAACAAAACCGCCGAAGAAGCTCGAACCCGCCGCCCTCGAAGCTCTCATCAGCTATGATTGGCCCGGCAATGTTCGTGAACTGGAAAATGTCGTGCGCCGCGCAGCCGTCCTCGCCGAGGGAGAGATGATCGAACTGCATCACGTTGCATTTCCAAAGAGTTTTCCGTTCCCTGTCAAACCCGGACGGGAGACCACACAGAAGCTCCGCAGGGCAAAGCCCATGTCGCTCGCCAGGCTTGAAAAGGAACACATGAAAAGTGTTCTGAAATCGGTGCACTGGGATCAGGTTCGGGCGTCGAAGATCCTGGGGATCTCCACGAGGAAGCTGGCAGAAAAGTTGAAAACACACAAACTTCACAAACCGAGGTAGGATGATGAATCACTTGAACTTCAATCCTCTGGGGAAAGTCGTGACAGTATGCATTTGCCTGCTTGCCATGTCGGGCTCATCCATGGCGCAACAGGCGCCGAACTCGCTGACGCAGAAGGAGAAATCTGAAGGGTGGAAGCTGTTGTTTGACGGGAAGACAATGCATGGCTGGCGCGGAGCATACATGGATTCGCTTCCGACCAAGGGGTGGGAAGTGCGGGACGGTATGATGATCGTCAACGAGTCGGGAGGAGGGGAAGCGGCCTTCGGTGGAGACATCGTGACGATTGAGGAGTACTCAAGCTTTGAATTGAAAGTCGATTTCAAACTGACCGAAGGGGCGAACAGCGGCATCAAGTACTTTGTCACAGAGCAGCAGCCGAAGACACCCGGTTCTGCAATCGGACTCGAGTACCAGCTGCTCGACGATGCAAAGCATCCCGATGCGAAACTCGGCATCAATGGCAACCGGACGCTCGCTTCACTGTATGACCTGATGCCCGCCCGCGACAAGAAGGCGAACCCGATCGGACAGTGGAATCATGCGCGGATCCTCGTCAAAGGTAAACATGTTGAGCATTGGCTGAACGGCGTCAAGGTGCTCGAGTACGAACGCGGTGGAAAGGAATTCCTCGCACACAAAGCGGAAAGCAAGTTCAAAGAACGGGCTGGATTCGGTGAGGCCGCGAAGGGTCACATCCTCTTGCAGGACCACGGAAACCAGGTGTTCTTCAGGAACATCAAGATCAGGATAATTCGTTGAGGGGGGAGTAGTAAGTAGAAAGTAGCAGGTAGCAAGTAGGAAGTAATAAGTAGGTTGCTGCCAACGTTCAGGATATCAAGGATTACCTATGCCCACAACATCGCGCCGTGATTTTCTGAAGCTCGCAGGGATCTCAACGGCAATGAGCGCGCTTCCGTACGGATCTTCATTCGGCGGCACACATGATCCTTCCGCGAATATTCCATTCACGCTCGGCATCGCGTCATACACGTTTCGTGCATTTCCTCTCGCACAGGCTGTAAGTATGACCAAACGGCTGGGACTCCAGCGGATGACTCTCAAGGATATGCACTTGCCGCTCAAAAGCAGTGACGCTGAGATCAAAGCCTCGTTGTCGGTGCTCCAGGCTTCGGGCATCACACTCTCCTCGTGCGGCGTCGTGTACATGACCTCTGAAGAAGAGGTACGCCATGCATTTGCCTACGCAAAACTTGCCGGGATTAAGATGATGGTGGGAGCCCCGGACGAACCCCTCCTTCCGCTCGCCGAGCAGATGGTCAAGGAAACCGATATCTCGCTGGCAATCCACAACCACGGGCCGACGGACAAGCGTTATCCAAGCCCCGAAAGTGCCTACAAGCTCGTCGCTGCCATGGATCGACGCATGGGACTTTGCATCGATGTGGGACATACACGCCGGCTCGGTCTTAATCCTGCCGTCGAAGCGGAGAGATATTTCGACCGGCTTCTTGATATCCACATGAAGGATGTCAGCTCAGCCGATGCCCAGGGCTCGACAGTCGAATGCGGCCGCGGTGTGATCGACATCCCGGGACTGATGAAGACGTTACTGAAACTAAACTATCGCGGGACACTCCACTTCGAGCATGAGAAGGACGAAAAAGATCCTCTCCCCGGAGTGGCCGAGTCGATAGGGTACGTGAAAGGCGTTCTTGCAATGATATGATGCGCGCCCGCTCCGGGCAACCGGAACCTACAGGTGTTTTGGTTTTCATTCCTTCACAACTCTCTTGTTGGAGCCTTTATGAACTCTCGTCGGGAATTCCTGAAAAAAGCCGCGCTTGGAACAGCCGGTCTGGCGGTCGGCCTTCACGCGAAGAGCTACGCGCGGATCCTGGGCGCAAACGACCGTGTCAACTTCGCTGTCATTGGCCTGCACGGGCGCGGCTATGCACATCTCGAATGCATCCGCCAGAACAAGGGGACGATGATCACGCACGTGTGCGATGTCGACAAGAGGGAACTCGATAAGTTCGCAGAGGCATCGAAGAAGGCATTCAACTCTGATCCGAAACGGGAAGGCGATTTCCGGCGTGTTCTCGAATCGAAGGATGTCGACGTGATCACGATCGCCACTCCCGAACATTGGCACACACACATGGCCGTCATGGGTCTGCAGGCAGGGAAACACGTCTACGTTGAGAAGCCAAGCAGCCACAATCCCCGCGAGGGGGAGTTGCTCGTAGAAGCTCAGAAGAAATACGGGAAGCTCGTGCAGCTCGGGAACCAGCAGCGCTCCTCAGATCACACGATCGAAGTGATCGGAAAGATAAGGGATGGTCTTATCGGCAGGCCGTACTTCGGCAAATGTTGGTACAGCAACACACGGAAATCGATCGGTGTGGGCAAACCTGTCCCGGTTCCGGAGTATCTCGACTGGGAACTCTGGCAGGGCCCTGCTCCGAGAAGGGCGTACAAAGACAACATTCACCCGTACAACTGGCACTGGTTCTGGCACTGGGGTACCGGGGAGACGCTCAACAACGGCACGCATGAAGTGGATGTCTGCCGGTGGGCTCTGGGAGTGGATTTCCCCAACAGCGTTTCTGCTGAAGGGGGCCGCTATCACTTCAAGGACGACTGGGAATTCTACGACACGCTCGTCACAAGTTTCAATTACGATCATGCGATGATCACCTGGGAGGGAAAGAGCTGCCAGGGGAAAGACTACTTTGGCCGTGACCGCGGGGCGACTATTCACGGCACCGAGGGGACCGTACTGATCGATCGCGGCGGTTATGAAGTTTTCGACCTCGCAGGGAAGCGAATCACCGAAGTCAAAGCGCAGAGAGCTTCCACAACGCAGGACCTGACAAGCGTCGATGTGATGACGACGCAGCACTTCGGCAACCTCCTCGGAGCGATACGCGACGGATCGAAACTGCATTCGCCAATCGCGGAAGGGAACATCAGTGTCACAATGCTCCTCCTCTCCAACATCTCGTGGAAAATGAACCGGGCACTGCATCTCGATCCGGCAAACGGGCATATCCTTAACGATTCGCAGGCCATGGAGATGTGGGGACGACGCTATGAACAAGGATGGGAGTTGAAGGTTTGACGATGCCGAAGAAGATTACCGCAGGTCTCGCGTCATTCGGAATGTCGGGCAAAGTGTTCCACGGTCCGCTCCTGGCTCATCACGACCGCTTTCACCTTCGAAGGATCGTGCAACGCAGCGGCGACGATGCGCACACGCTCTATCCTGATGCCATTGTCTCCCGCTCACTCGACGAGCTTGTCAACGATGGTGACATCGATCTCATTGTTGTGAACCTCCCGGACCGCCATCATTTCGAGCTTGCCAAACGATGCCTCGAGTCCGGCAAGCATGTCGTCATCGAGAAGCCGATCACAGAGACCTTTGCCCAGGCTGAGGAGCTCATCAGGCTCGCAGAGCGGCAAAAGAAAATGTTGACGGTGTTTCAGAACAGGAGATGGGACGGCGACTTCATGACTGTCAGCAAGGTTGTGAAGAGCAGCGCCCTGGGGCGCATCGTTGAGTTCGAATCGCATTACGACAGGTACCGCAATTTCATTCAGCCGAACACATGGAAAGAACGGTTGGCCGACGGGACCGGAATCGTCTACAACCTCGGATCGCACATGATCGACCAGGCCCTCGTGCTGTTCGGCATGCCCGAGGCAGTCACCGCGCACTTGCGCATTGTCCGCACCGGCGGGGAAGTGGACGACTGGTATGACATCCGCCTTCACTACACCGAGCTCACGGTGTTGCTGCGAGCCAGTTACCTGGTGAAAGACCCCGGCCCCCGGTATGTTGTCCACGGGACGAACGGCACGTTCACGAAATCGGGTCTTGATCCGCAGGAAGAGGCGCTCAAGCAGGGGGTCACACCCCGCTCAGCCGGCTGGGGAAGCGAGACGATGGAGTGGTTCGGAATGCTCGTCACGGAAAAGGACGGGGAAACAAGAAGATCCCGCGTGCAGACGCTGCCCGGAGACT
>DATJQB010000387.1:0-3934 GCA_035506075.1 Bacteroidota bacterium
GAGCTCACCGTCTGCCGCTGCCTTGATGATCTTGTCCGTCTCGGCCAGCAGTTCGGCCATCATCTTGACAACTGCGTTCAAGTTGTTCTTGATGATGTTGTACTGACCCTTGTAAGTATCGGTGATCTCCGGTGGAATGACACCCTTGCTCACCTTGTCCACGTAGTCAGCTGTCACCATCAACGGGTTGACGATATTGGTGATCGTATCATTGACGCCCGAGACCAGCTGATTCCAACCGCCAACAAACTTCGTCGCATCTGCGCGTTTGTCCAATTCACCATCTGCCGCCGCCTTGACGATTTTGGCCGTCTCAGCCAACAAGCTGCTCATGGTTTCAACGCAGGCGTTCAGGTTATTCTTGATCTCATTGAAATCGCCGTTGTAGGTGTCCGTGATCTTCGGCGGAATATCACCCTTCGAAATGCGATCGACGTATTCTGCAGTGACGTTAATCGGGCCGACGAAGGCATCGACGAGGTTGTTCACTCCTCCGACCAGGGTTCCCCAGCCGCCGGGGAACTTCCCTGCATCACCGCGGACCGACAATCGTCCTTCCACAGTCGCTTTGACCAGTTTGTCTGTTTCTGCAAGCAAACCGTTCATCGTATCGACGCAGGCATTCAGATTGTTTTTGATCTCGTTGAAGTCACCATTGTAGTTGTCAGTGATCTTCGGAGGGATGTCTCCCTTCGAGATGCGATCGACGTATTCTGCCGTCACGTTGATCGGGCCAACGAAGGCATCGACAAGGTTGTTCACACCGCCAACCAGGGTTCCCCAACCACCAGCGAATTTCGCAGAATCGCCGCGAACCGACAATCGCCCGTCCACCGTAGCTTTGACCAGCGTATTCGTTTCTGCGAGCAAGCCATTCATCGTATCGACGCAGGCATTCAGGTTGTTTTTGATCTCGTTGAAGTCACCATTGTAGTTATCCGTGATCTTCGGAGGGATGTCTCCCTTGCTGATCCGGTCGACGTATTCAGCGGCGACATTCAGCGGACCGATGACCGAGTCAAGCGTATCGTTGACTCCCTGGACGATCTTGCGGAAGTCGCCCTGGTGTTTCGCTGCGTCCGCACGGGTGGCAAGTTTCCCATCGACGGCTGCCTTCGCAAGCACAGCGGCATCCGCGATAAGTGCTTTCAGGTTCGTGCGCAGTTGTTCGATGGTATCATTGATAAAAACCTTCTTCCCGGGAAATTTCTCGAGCTGTGCTTCGAAATTGCCGCGGCTGAACTCGGCGATACACGCCATGGCTTTCTTTTTCACCGTAATGTGGCCCGCGACCATCTTGTTCACCCCTTCGCCCATCTCCTTGTAGGCACCCTGGAACTTTGCTACCGGGATGGCAACGTCGATATCACCAAGGTCGTGCTGCTGAGACATATTGTTCATCTCACCGATCAGGCCGCTCAGCGCGTCAATGCACTGGTTGAGGTTGTTCTTGATCTCGTTGAAGTCGCCATTGTAGTTGTCCGTGATTTTGGGCGGAATATCTCCCTTGCTGATACGGTCCACGTACTCGGCGGCCACATTCAATGGCCCGATGACTGCATCCAGCGTGTCGTTGACTCCCTTGACGATTTCGTGATAACTTCCCTTGAATTTGTCCACGTTTCCGCGGGTCGCCAATTTGCCTTCCACGGCGGCCTTTGTCAGCGTTGCCGACTCTGCCACAAGTCCGCGCAGGGACTCAATCGTCCCCTTCAGGGCCGGCCCAATCTCGTCCTTCGGATCACTCGTGTCGACCTGACTGCTGAGATCCCCCTCGGCAATTTTTTTCATGACACCGACCACCCGAACCTGCAGCGCTTCTGCAAACTCGTCCATCGATTTCGCAAGCATGCCGATCTCGTCGGCGTCTTTCAGATTGAGACGTGTCTGCAAGTGTCCCTTACTCATCTCGGACATCATCTCAACCCCCTTCTTGAGAGGTCTGCTGATGAGTCGGGAAATGAAGTAACCAAGCGCGATAGCGAGGACGACTCCGACAAATGTGAAAATCAACATGGCAGTCACAGCGGCTGACGCGTTCGCCGTGTTTTGGTCCGACCGATCCTTGGCTCGTTTGACCAGCATATCCTGGAGATTCTGAATTGCTGTCTGCTCGGCCGTCCGCACGATGTCCATGTCCCCCTTGAACAGCGCAATCGCCTGAGCAGACTGCTTGTTCTTGCTCAGGTTGATGACGTTTGTGCGTGTCTGATCGAACTCAGTGTCGAGATCCTTCCATGCTTTGATCTTGGCCTTGACTTCTTCCGCGGTCACAGATGATTCGACCTTCTGGATAAGCGAGTCGATTTCCTTGTTCCTGTCAGCCATTCTCTGGAGCAGGCTTTGCCGCTCCTTATCGTTCGTTGAATAAATGAACTCGAGGACGTTGCCGCGCTGGCGTTGGAACGCCGAGGACATCTGTCCCAGGTCTCCCAATGGAACGGCGTTGCGCTCGTACAACAGCACATCGCTTGCATCCGCCGATTTGATACTGGAGATTCCTTCGTACCCGACAGCCGCTGCGATCAAGGCGACAAAAGCGAAACCCATGGTCAGCTTTGTGCCTATCTTGAGATTATAAAACCATTGCATGGTACACCTCCTTCAGGGGGTGAGTAGTATGTTGGGTTGAGTCGTGAAAGACATCTGTGCGATGATCCCGTGCACGAGAGCCTGCGGGGATCAATCCTGGATTATTCGTTTCGATCCGCCATCGAGAGCCCGCCCGACGGTGAAGACACACTGAGCATGCGCACGATCACATCACAAACCTTCTCATGTTCATCAGCCGCATGAAAATAGTAGTCCGCACCTGCCTCGATGTACATCCGCATGTATCGTTCGTTCCAAAATGAAGTGAGGGCAATGACTACGGGTGGAGCGGCATAGGTCTTGAGTTCGCGGAGCACTTCAAGCCCTCTTCCTTGGGCAAGACTGGTGTCAAGAATCACAACCTCAGGATCGCGCTCCCGGACAAGGGCTGTGATTTCGTCCGGCTCGCGGGAAACACCTACAATTTCGGTGTTCTGAAATTCCATGACGCTCTTGACGATGCGCTGCCCGACGTAGACTGAACCATATCCAACGAGAACTTTCATCATCCACCCTCTTCGATATGAAGAATATCGTCTCCGTGATGCTTCATGTACATCATGCAAAGGATGAATGTGATGTCGAATGTGGTGCTACGCTATTCTGCGTAGAGGACGGTAGACGGAATTGTTTTGTTGTGTTGTCGCTTTCCGCCAGGTCTCTTTCGAGGACGCACTTGCTGGCCCGGATATTCTGGATCGGTGGCGGCTAGGCGTACCCACCAGAAGATCCATCCAGAGGACCCCTCCGGGGAAGGACTGCTTCGGAGTGTCCCGTTGGCGAAGCCATTCCTTCCAAATGGGAAAGGAACGTCCGCGTGCTTTATTGTTCTGTCGAGATCGGGCGGACGAAGTTGCCCAAAGAGTAATTTGTGAGATGCGTTCTAGTCAGCGGACAGAAGATTGATGCTGCAAAGGAGCACGCCGTCGATGAACAACGGAGGTTGTCAAGCGGGATCGGAAAGGATGAGTGAGGCGAACAGAAAGTCGCAACGGCCGGACCGGGCGTTCGATTCCGTTGTCACTCTCGGACAACGTGATTGCGTTGTGCGGCGGGGATTACGGGTTCTTGATAAGCTTGTGTTCGAGTGCATAGACAATAAGCTGGGCTGTGGAATTCAGCTTCATCTTGTCGAGTATCCTCGCCCGGTAGGTGCTCACCGTCGGGATGCTCAGCTTCAGTGCATCGGCGGCCTCCGTGACACTCTTTCCCTGCCCGAGCAAACAGAGCACCTGGAATTCCCGGTCCGACAAAAGCTCGTGCGGGGACCTCTGACTATCCACGTCGATCTCGTCGACAAGCTGCTGTGCCAGCGATGCTGTGACGTACTTCCGTCCCTGAC
>DATJQB010000388.1:0-5260 GCA_035506075.1 Bacteroidota bacterium
AGCACCCGTCGGCTGGTGGGCCATGCACGGATGGCTGGAAGATTTCGCCTATCAAACTGCGTTGAGTTGGTGGATCTTCCTTCTGGCTGGCGGTGTGGCTGTCGTGATAGCATTGCTGACAGTGAGCACGCAGGCAGTGCGGGCTGCGATGGCGAATCCAGTGGAGGCGCTGCGGTACGAGTAGCGCGGAGGGTGGCCTTGAGACCAGGGGACCGCGAGACGGGTGGCGCAATCAGAGTTCACACGAAAAGGAGAAGGATGAACACTATCCTGAAGGTGGCCTTGAGAAGCCTGAGCCGTCGCAAGGGCTTCACGTTCATCAACATCCTCGGCCTCGCAGTCGGCATGTCGTGCGCCATAATGATCATGTTGTGGGTGCAGTATGAATGGAGCTTCGACAAGTTCCACGAAAATGCCGACCGGATCTACCGGGTGGTATTTACGGCGGACAACGGTTTCAAGGGGTATTGGCAGCCCGGACCGTTGGCCGCAGAACTGAAGGCCCGCTTCCCGGAAATCCGTTTTGCATCGAACTACAGTGAGTTCCAGTGTACGGCGATTTATGATCGACGCGGCTTCTTCTGCACGGGAAGTCTGGTGGATTCCACCTTCTTCGAAATATTCTCCTTCCCGCTGGAACGCGGAGACGCAAAGGACGTTCTCGTTCGTCCCAACGCCATCGCCATTTCACAGTCGCTTGCCCGCAAAATGTTCGGGCAGGAGGACCCCATCGGCAAAGCGATCCAGCTGTTCGACCAGGTGGGATTTGTCGTCACGGGGGTCTTCCGCGACATCCCGGCGGTATCGCACATACAGTGTGATTTTGTTATTCCCTTCACGGGTGCGCCGGATTTCATGAGGATGTGGGATCGAAAATGCGTTCAAGCGTATGTCCTCCTTCAAAAGAACTGCTCGGCGGAGGACGTCGACGCGAAAATCGCAGGCGTCATGAACGAGCACAACCCGACATGGAAGAATACCTTGTCCCTGGTCCCCATGACAAGGAGCCACCTTCATGATCTTCAAGGCGGAGGGCTCATCACGAATGTGCTTGCCTTTTGCCTCCTGGCGCTCTTGATCGTTCTTGTGGCCTGCATCAACGTGACAAACCTGTCGACCGCGATCGCGGAAAAGCGTGCGAAGGAAATCGGGATTCGGAAAACGATGGGATCGTCCCGATGGGAGATCGTGCGTCAGTTCCAGGTTGAGACAATTCTTGCTTCTCTGGCATCGCTCATGTTGGCGGTACTCCTGGCTGAGCTTCTCCTCCCGTTTCTCAACGGGATGATCGGGACGCACATCAGCATGGTCTTTTCATGGACGACGGTTGCTGCAATGCTTTCGTTAGGCTTGGTGACCGGCATGGTTGCCGGCAGTTATCCGGCGCTGATCCTTTCGGCTTTTGGCCCCATGGCGATGCTCAAGAGGAGGGGAGAAAGGGCGGGAGGGAGGAAATCGCTGACACTCAGGAGAATTCTCGTGATCGCGCAGTTCGGGTTCTCCATCTTCACGATCACGTGCGTCGTGTTGATCCGGAGTCAGCTGTCGTTCGTGCACTCGAAAAACCTGGGATTCGACAGGAACAATGTTTTGTTGATCAGGACCAGCGGCGAGTTGCAGAGGATGTGTCCCCTCGTGAAGGAGGAGTTGTTGAGGACACCGAATGTTCTGGCCGCATGTGTGTCCACGGATAACCTGACGTCATTGCATTCCACGGGCCCCGTGGAATGGGAAGGGATGCCACAAGGGAAGATTCTTGAGGTCGTATTCAACTCGGTCGACGAGGATTTCGCCCGGACATTCCAGGTGACCATGGCCCAGGGGAGATTCTTTTCCAGGGATTATCCGACTGACGCCGAAACCGCGTTCGTTCTGAATGAAGAGGCAGTGAAAGAGATGGGCCTCACCAACCCCATTGGAAAGCGCTTGAAGACCTGGATGGGAAGAGAAGGGCGGATCGTGGGGGTCATCGCGGATTTCCATACGGAGTCGCTCCGCACCGGCGTGAATCCGCTTGTCCTGATCCCTGCCACATCGTCGAACTTCCTTTGCGTCCGCTTAGCGCCGGGTGATGCCGCAGCGACGGTGCAGGCGATCGGCACAACGATCAGGCGGATCGTCCCGAGTGACCCTTTCGAATATCGATTCCTTGATTCGGAGATCGATCGACAATACCGGGTCGAACAGATGACCGGCGACCTTGCGGGCTCCATTGCTGTCGTCGCCGTCGTCTTGTCGTGTCTCGGCCTTGTCGGCCTCATTGCCTTCGCTGCTGCGCAACGGGCAAAGGAAATCGGCATCCGCAGGGTGATTGGCGCGTCGGTCTCCGAGATTCTGGTCATGCTTACACGGGACTTCGCGTACTGGATCGTTCTCGCGAACATCCTCGCCTGGCCTGCCGCGTACTTCGTGATGCGCGCATGGTTGCAGGACTTCGCCTTCCGGATCGATCTGACGATCTGGCCCTTCCTTGGAGCGGGGGCAAGCACGCTGGTCATCGCGCTCGCGGTGGTTGGTATCCAGGCAGTCAGGGCTGCGAGGGCGAATCCGGTGGAAGCGCTGCGGTACGAATAGCAGGTCGAGGCTGTGAGAGGGACTCTTCTGCTGGACGCGATGACCATCTTGCGAGGACTTCATGTTGTCCACTTACCTCAAAACCGCTGTCAGAACAATCGTCAGAAACAGACTCTCGACATTCATCAATATCGTTGGCCTTGCAGTGGGAATCGCAGGGTGTCTGGCTATTCTCATGTATGTGAGGGACGAGTTGAGCTACGACACATTTCACAAGAATGCAGACCGGATATTTCGGCCCAGGCTTGCCGGTCGGCTGAACGGACATGACATCAATGGGGCGGTTTCTTCTCCTGCCTTGGGCCCGGCTGTGTACCGCGATCTCCCGGCTGTCGTTACGTTCACACGTCTGTTCAGAAAAGGACCCTCCGCGGTTCGGTATAAGGAGAAGATCTTTGTTGAGGACCGGTTTTTCTGGGCTGACTCGACGATCTTCGACGTATTTACGCTTCCCCTCGTGGCGGGGAATCCGAAGACGGCGCTCACTCAACCGAATTCGGTAGTCGTTACCGAGTCCATCGCCCGAAAATACTTTGACCATGATGACCCGATCGGGAAGGTCCTGAAGAGGGGTACGCACGCTGAGTTTGTGGTGACGGGAGTCATCAAAGATGTCCCCCACAATTCGCATTGTCATCCGGATTTCATAGCTTCGTTTTCAACGTTGGGAGAGAGCAGAGACCCCAATTGGATCGGCATCCCGGAGAACTACACGTATCTGTTGCTTCGAGAAGGAACACGCATTGTCGATTTTCAGCAGAGATTGGATGCGGAGGTTGACAGATATGTTCGTCCGCAGGTGCAGGAAATGTTCGGCATGTCCCAGGAACACTTCAGTGCGGCGGGAAATACGTTCAAGTTCTTGCTGCAGCCCCTTGTCGCTATCCATCTCAACTCGCACCTCGATTATGAACTTGAGGCGAATAGCGATTACGCGTATGTCTCTCTGTTCTCTGCGATAGCGATCGCCGTCCTGCTCATTGCGTGCACGAATTTCATAAACCTCGCCACCGCACGATCGGAGAGGCGTGCGAAAGAAATCGGGGTCAGGAAGACGTTGGGGTCGACTCGGTCGAGTCTTGTTTGCCAGTTTATGGCGGAGTCGATGCTCATGAGCCTCCTTGCGGCAGTGTTTGCCGTCGGCCTGGTCGAGATTCTGCTTCCTTCCATCAACCAGATTGCCAACAAGAGCCTGCATCTCGATGTTACGGGAGATCCCTTCGCGATTCCCATTCTCGCGTGCTTCGGTGTCACTGCCGGCATCCTTGCTGGAAGCTATCCCGCCTTCTACCTGTCCTCCTTCCGTCCCATTGATGTCTTGAGATCGGGGTACCGGAGAACCGGGAGGAACTCCTCCGTGAGGAGCGGACTGGTTATTTTCCAATTCGCGATATCAATTGTCTTGTTCGTTGGGACTTTCATTATCCTGGCACAACTGAGGTATGTTCAGACCAAAAATCTCGGCTTCGACAAAGAAGAAATTCTCGTGCTGGAAAGAACCACTGAGCTTTCGGGCCAACTCCAGCCCTTCGAAAATGAGCTGAGAGCGAACGGGAGCATTGCGAGCCTCACCAATTCCAGTGCTATCCCCGGTAACCAAAGCGGAAGCAGCACATGCTGGCTCGAGGATGCGCCGGAGAGCCACCATGAAGCTATGCAGGGGATGTTTTGCGATCAGGACTTTGCAGAAACCTACAAGGTGGCGATCGCGAGTGGGAGGTTCTTCTCCAGGGATCACTCTTCGGACAGCGCTGCTGTGGTTGTCAATGAAGAAGCTGAAAAGCTCTTCCATACGAACGATCTTGTCGGTCGATATCTCGTTTTTCCCGGTAACACCGGGTACAAGCAGCGATATGAAATCATAGGAGTTTTGAGAAATTTCCATTACCGGTCCCTTCACGAACCCATTCGCCCCTTGTTCATTCTCCTGTTCGATCATCCCGGGTTCATCGGGGAGTTTGTCACGCTTCGTCTCGCGACGGGTGATCATCGCAACGCGATCTCGTTCATCAAGAACGTCTGGAAGAAGTATATGGGTGAGGAAGAGGTCACTGCGAGGTTCCTCGATGACGGCCTCCAGAAACTCTATGCCTCAGATCAGCGAACCGGCGAGATCGTGGGGGCATTTTCCGTTCTGGCGATCTTCATCGCATGCCTCGGACTCCTGGGACTGGCCGCGCACGTCACCGAGCAACGAACGAAGGAAATCGGGATACGGAAAACCATGGGTGCTTCGGTGGGCGGAATCGTCGCGCTGCTTTCGAAGGAGTGTGTCAAATGGGTGCTGGCGGCGAATCTCGTTGCATGGCCCGTTGCGTATTTCGTCATGAATATCTGGTTGCAGAGCTTCGCCTACAGAATTGACCTGAGCCTGTGGGTTTTTGTTGCTTCGGGAGCTCTGGCACTGGTCATCGCGCTCTCCACAGTCATCTCTCACGCCCTCAAAGCGGCGACGGCAAACCCGGTCGAGTCGCTGCGGTACGAATGAAGGAATATTCGTTGACAGTCAATGGACGACAAGACATCGTCAATCGCCGACAGTCCGAGATACCTCAATCAAAGACAACCATGATCACCCTCTCGCATATCTCAAAATGGTATTCGAACAGTTTCGTGAAGACGTATGTCCTTCGCGACATCAACCTCGAGGTCAAGCCCGGAGAATTTGTGTCCATCATGGGGCCGT
>DATJQB010000389.1:0-17639 GCA_035506075.1 Bacteroidota bacterium
AAGGTTTGGCACCTCGATGTCGGTTCATCGCATCCTGGGGCTGGAGAAGGTCCCAAGGGTTTGGCTGTTCGCCAATTAAAGCGGTACGTGAACTGGGTTCAGAACGTCGTGAGACAGTTCGGTCCCTATCCTGTGCGGGCGGAGGAAACTTGAGGGGTGTCGCTCCTAGTACGAGAGGACCAGAGTGAACGGACCGACGGTGTACGAGTTGTCATGCCAATGGCATTGCTCGGTAGCCATGTCCGGATGGGATAAGCACTGAAAGCATCTAAGTGCGAAACCCGCCCCAAGATTAGGTTTCCCGGGATTTATCCCCTAAAGACCCCAAGGAGATGACTTGGTTGATAGGCCACAGATGTAAACGCAGTAATGCGCGAGTCGAGTGGTACTAATAGGTCGTGCGACTTAACCATTAATTTTTATTGATCACAGATCCAGATCACCGGTGCATCAATAATGTCTTGGTCAAGCGCCAAAAATAAAATACAAGGTTATGTGTTCCCCGAAGGCATCACTTCGGACTTCTCAATTGTAGATTTAGTTCTGGTGTCTATGTCGAGGGTGTCACACCTCTTCCCATTCCGAACAGAGAAGTTAAGCCCCTCGGAGCCGATGGTACTATGCGGGTGACTGCATGGGAGAGTAGGACGATGCCAGGCTTTTATTTCCAACCCCGAGTGTCTCACGATGCTCGGGGTTTTGTTTTGTACGCACCTCATACTTCAACATTGCCTCTTCGATATTCTGCTGTTCGCCGCGCCCGGGATGAATGACGAATTTCGAACAATCGGACCGGGATCTTCCGCACAGCTCTCTTCATCTTTTCATTCGTCGTTCCCCTTCTCATCCCCTCTCTGTTGCCGGGCACGTCACGCTGTTGCCTCTCACAATGAACAATCGTAGCTTTGCATGTACAGAATCATCCCGCCGCATCCTGTAACGTCGAAACCCAATGGTCGATCTTCACGCAAAGCGAATGCTCCTGTCAGAACTCGTCGACGAACTCCACGTGTTATCCAATTTGCTTGAGCTCGATCCGAAGACAGGACGGCAACTCGCCCCATTGTTCAAATCGGTGCGGGAGGAGGGTGCAGCCCTGCTGCAGACCGAGTGCACGTTCGAAGATCTGAAAGAGTATTCCAGAACACTCGAGAGCCTCCTCCATCCGTCATTCCGTGAGTACGCTCCGGCGACATTCGATCCGGCGACGGGTCGATTCACCGTGATCCCGGGAACCGAACACTATGAACACGTCGTCTCGCGCGTCGCCCAACTGTGCTTCGAGCTGAGAACCACAGGAGCCCGGTGAAACGACCAACGTGCTCGACATGGAGGTACAACCGTACTTCACAATCGAAGGAACGAGTGTGATCCAGCAACCGAACATCGTGCGGTCGCGACCTGCTGCGCCGATTGCCGTATTCTTCTTCGCCATGGGATTGCTCGGGTTTCTTGCACTCGTGGTTTCTCCCGCCACAACCGACAATCCATTCGAGCCCGCAGCAACAACTGGCTTCAGTCTTTTCGTCCAACTCTTCCTCCTTGCACTCGGCATCATCCTCTCTTTATTCACGCTTGAGACCACCATCGACCAGGCAGCACAGCTTGTCACCACGTCGTCATTGCTCTGTGTCGCAAGGACACCCGGCGTCATGCTGCGATCTGAGCGATGTTCATTGTGTGACCTCAAAGCAGTCGGCATTCATTTCGTCTTCCGCGGACCGGCGAGAGTCTATCTGAGCGGGGGAGGACGCCGGCTCCATGTCGGCACATTTCTGATGCGGGACAAGGCAGCTCTGCGGTTTGCACGCGAGCTCTCCGTGCTGTTGCACCTCCCTCTCTTTCAGATGAACAACGACGGAACCTTGAAGCAGCAACTTCCGTTGGCGTGAATGGCCGGTTCACATCACACACACGTTGCCGTCTGCTGCAAACCGGGAAACAACGAACAACCGGTTCCTGGCCTCCTTCAATCAATCACTGGATGAAAGGGACTTTCGATGAGAAGACTCTTCGGCGTTGTCCTGCTCTTCAGCATGCTTGCGCTTGCTCCTTCATGCGCTCCCAAACAGGAGTCATCAGCGCTCAGGGATTATTTCAAAACAGATTCGAGCGAAGTTCAAACCGGGGGCATTACGATGGTGCCGATCCGCACCGCCAAAGGATCATTCCATGTCTGGACGAAGAGGTTCGGCCGCAACCCAAGAATCAAGCTGCTTCTTCTTCATGGGGGACCGGGCGCGACGCACGAATATTTTGAATGCATGGAAAGCTTCCTTCCGCAGGAGGGAATTGAGTTCATCTACTACGATCAGCTCGGCTCTGCATATTCCGATCAGCCGAAAGACACCGACCTCTGGACAACGGAGCGTTTCGTTGATGAAGTTGAACAGGTGCGGCAAGCTCTCGGTCTGAACAAGGACAATTTTTATTTGTTGGGACACTCGTGGGGCGGCATCCTCGCCATGGAATATGCACTGAAGTATCAGCAGAACCTCAAGGGCTTGATCATCTCGAACATGATGGCGAGCGCTCCTGAGTACGCTGCGTACGCAGACAACGTTCTGGCAAAGCAGATGGATCCCGCCGTACTCAGGGAAGTCAAGAGTCTCGAAGCAAAGAAGGATTTCAAGAACCCGCGATATATGGAACTCCTCGTCCCGAATTTCTACATGCAGCACATCTGCCGTCTCAAGGATTGGCCTGATCCGGTGAATCGAGCGTTCGCGCGCTTGAATGAACAGATATACGTGCTGATGCAGGGCCCGAGTGAGTTCGGACTCTCAGGGAGACTGGAACGGTGGGATCGTAAGGCGGATTTGAAAAACATCAGCGTGCCAACGCTTGTTATCGGGGCACAGTACGATACGATGGATCCCGAGCACATGAAGTGGATCTCAACGCATGTCCAACGCGGCAGTTACTTGTTTTGCCGGGACGGGAGTCACATGGCTATGTGGGACGACCAGCAGACGTATATGGCAGGGCTTGTGAAGTTTCTGAAGGGTGTGGACGGAGGGATGAATACTGTAACGTTTTGAGGCGTTGATCGAGGTGCGAAAGAACCCGGCACGCGCTGCGGAGAGCTCGCACGCGTGCCGGGCTCCATTGTATCATTTCTTTGCCGCAAACAACGCCCATGGATTTCCCTTCATGTCCACAAGGAATTTCTCCTGCCACGTGTACTCAGGGTGCTCTTTCAAAAACGGCTTCACAAGAAAATCCTCTCCACAGGGATGTCCCATGCGTGCCCAGATCTTCATCTCCTTTGCCAGCGCAGTTGTGGTCACCTTCCCCTGCACGGCCCCTGTCGGAAAGAACGGCGGATTGCTCCACTCGGGAGCGCCTTTCGAATCGGTATCGATGTGACCGCAAAGTACGCCAGCGCCCGTCGATAGTTTGCCGGTGATCGGATCGTGATGGTCGCCTTCCATCGTCTTCGCAAGCTCGACGTCGATCTTCCCTTTCTCCTCAAACGACAATTGCGCCCAGCGGCACTTCCTGCTGTTGGCGGAGTTCGTCATATCGTTGGGTTCAAAGGTGGTCTCTTCGGCGGTCAACTGGGGATCGCACGGGAAATTGGAACCGACATACATGGTATCCATCGATCGCCAGACACGATAGTGCTTCAAGCCGAGCTCGAGCCGTGCAACTTCGTTCGTTTTCGTGTCGCCCACGAGCCAGTCGTTCGCGTAGGCACCGCTGTTGTTCGCCGTCATGATCCGCACATACTCGTCGATCGAGCCGGCATACTGGGCGGCCTTTCGTGCGCGCATGAACTCCGGTGTTCCATGTTCGTCAAATCCCTTGAAGCCCGTGATTGTCGTTTCAGTATACAGGAGACCGGCGCTGTTGATTGCAAAATCGTCCCCGCTATGAATGAGTCCCGGCATGCAATCCATGAGAATGCGATAGCCCTTGGTCGGAACGATGTCGGCAATGACGTTCCACCGCTCGCCAACGATGTAATCGCTCCAGTTGTTATGCGCGATGACGATTTTCCCGTCCTTCGTGAAACTCCCGTTTGCAATGAACGCGCTGCATCGGCCGGGGGCGCGGTTGTTCAATGAGTCCTGCCTGATCTTGTTCGCAAGCCACGGAACATAGTACGAGGCGAGTTCGATGTTCGCGTTTAAGGCCGTGATATCGATCTTGTCGTACTTGTAACCACGCGCTGCCATCCCTTCGGCAATTCCCTGAAGCTCTTCCTGGTATTCCTTCTCAATCTTTGGCCAGAAGATCCGTTCCGTCGCTTCGCGGAAGAACTTCCAATCCTTCTGCGTCGATCCCTTTTCGAAATAGTACGCGAACATCCTGATGCAGTCGTCAATTTCGGGGGCGAGGAGATAGCCGTGCTGGAACCCGATTTCGGCGGGAGAGCCTTCGAGATGCACGTAGATCCATCCATCCTTGTTCTCGCGTGATGCGTTCTTGAGACGGGGATCGTCTCCCCCTGCATTCATCACAGAAACAACGACCAGCAACAGACCGATCAGCTTTTTCATCGTAGGCTCCGTTCTTGAAGGGATTGATAGAAGAGGGATCGCTGAAATATAGCTGAAGCAGAACTGGTTATCAATTCACATGCCCTGAAACCCCCGGTTCGCCGGCGGATTTTCGGCAGACTTCGCGGGTTCATCCTTGCTCCCCTGAACAGTTTTGCGTATTTTTGTCTCCCATCGTTTTGACAGGGCCCTGTGCACCACACTACTCTTAAAGGACTATCGCTGCCGGAACTCCAGGAATACGTGGAGTCATTGGGAGAAAAGCGCTATCGGGCTGCCCAGTTGTTTTCGTGGATGTACTCGAAAGGTGCCCAGTCATTCGATGAGATGAGCGATATATCAAAGGAGTTTCGGGAGATTCTGACTGCCGGGGCTCGGATCGCATGCACCGAGCTTGTCCGGAAAAGCACATCCCCCACAGACGAGACCACGAAGTTCCTCTTTAGACTGGACGACGGTCTCATGATCGAAAGCGTCCTTATCCCGTCAACCGATCCTGAAGCGGATGAGGAAGAGGGCCCGGACGATGCCGGAGAGACCGCTCCCGGCAGGAGGTTGACGCTCTGCCTTTCGACGCAGGTGGGCTGCCCGCTCGACTGCAAGTTCTGCGCGACGGGGACGATGGGGTTCACACGCAATCTGTCCGCAGGCGAAATTGTCGATCAGGTGATTCAAGTGCAACGCCTGGCGGATCGGCGCATCACGAATCTTGTCTACATGGGGATGGGGGAGCCGATGCTCAATTACGATGCGGTCATGAAGTCGGTCGATCTCCTCAACGACGACCGATCGCTCAACATCGGGGCCAGGCACGTGACGATCTCCACTGCGGGATATGCAGACAGGATCAGGCAGATGGCCGACGAGGACAGGAAAGTGAAGCTCGCCCTCTCGCTGCATTCCCTCGACACAGCGAAGCGGACGCAGCTCATGCCGATCACGAAGAAATACAGCGTCGAAGCTCTCATCGAAGCGCTGGAATATTATTATAAGAAGACGCGTCGCCGTCCGACGTTCGAATACATTCCGTTCGACGGATTCAACGACACAAAAGAGGATGTGGGAAGGTTTATTCGTCTTTCCCGGCGCATCCCCTGCAAGATCAACCTCATTCCGTTTCATTCCATAGCGTTCACAGGAATATCGGGATTTGGCGCAACGCTCCGACCGACACCGCGGGAGAAGATGGAGCGGTTTGCACGCGACCTTCGCGAGGCAAACATCACGGTCATGGTTCGCAGCAGTTCGGGAGAAGATATCGAGGCGGCGTGCGGACAACTTGCCGTGAAGGAACAACAATCGCGGTCCCGCACCGCACCAACAGGAATCGGCGGCAAGGCAGGGTCTGCGACACGATAACTCGCCGTGCAGCGCCGTCGCTTGATGGACAACCGACTTAGAAAAGAAAGATCTCTCAATGCGTATCATATTGTTTGGACCACCGGGATCGGGCAAGGGGACGCAGGCAAAGCTCCTCATTGAACACCATCACGTCCCGCATATCTCTACCGGCGATCTCCTCCGGGAAGCCGTTTCTCATCAAACGCCGCTGGGGCTCAAAGCAAAAAGCTATCTCGATGCCGGTGCGCTTGTCCCCGATGACATCATGATCGGCCTGATTCGTGAGGTCGTTTCGGGGGGCGTTGCCAAAAACGGATTCATCCTTGACGGATTCCCCCGGACAATCCCTCAGGCAGAGGCTCTCGACCGTCTCTTTCAGGAAGTGGGTATTCATCTCGATGCGGTGATCAGTTTGCGCGTTGAGCACGATGAAGTGCTGCGCCGGCTTACAGACCGACGGGTGTGCCGATCGTGCGGAAAGATTTTCAATTCAGGACAGATCACTCCGGGCAAGCCAACTGTGTGTCCGAATTGCGGCGGCGAGCTCTATCAGCGCACAGACGACACACTCGAAACTGCACGCAAGCGGCTCGATGTCTACGTGCGCGATACCAAGCCCATCAAGGAATACTATCGACGGACGGATCGGCTGACGCAAATAGACGGCATGCGAGATGTCACTGTCGTGTTTGCGGAGATCGAAGAGATCCTCAGGAAGGCACACGCTTCGCAGGGAACGGCATAGCGGATGACGGTGGCACACTTTCAGCCGATACCATCACCGGGACACCGCCCGTACATCGTCGCTCACCGCGGCATTTCTGGAAAGGCTCCCGAAAATACTCTCGCTTCCTTTGCGCGCGCGTGTGAGACACCGGGCATCGACATGATCGAGCTCGATGTCCGTCTGTCCAGAGAGGAAGAGGTTGTCGTGCTGCACGACCGGACGCTCCAGCGCACGTCGACAGGGAACGGCGCTGCGAGGAGCTACTCCGTCGCAGAAATGAAAGAGTTCGACGCCGGATCCTGGTTCAACCCGGCGTTTTCCAAAGAGCGGGTTCCAACCCTCAGGGAAGTTCTCGCGCTCGTGAACGGACGTCGTTCGATCAACATCGAGCTCAAGTCGGATCTGTTCTTCCCTGAAACGAGCGGGTTGCTCGAGCGCAAGGTTCTCGAGACAGTCGCAAGCCAGGGATGCAGTGACACCGTCATGTACTCCTCGTTCAACCACAGGATGATGGCGAATCTCAAGAATCTCCGGCCGGAAGCAATCACCGGGGTGCTTTACAGTCTTGGAAGGGATTTTGGAAGAATGCCTTCCAAGCTTGCACACAGGGTAGGTGCCTCGGTTTTTGTCTGTGCAAAGCGCGAGGTTACGAGGCGGATGATCGACGATGCCCACGAGCACGGAATAGCGTACTACGTCTACACACTCAATTCCACTTCTGCTGTGAGCCGCATGATCGATCTGGGGGTGGACGGAATTCTGTCGGACGTGGCGGATGACATTGTCCATGTGGCGAGACGTTGACCGTCGTCACGCCTCAGTTGGTTCTGAATGAGCTTTTTTTCATATTACATCGTCTAATCGGCAACAGGAAACAGAGAAGGAATCAGGGTACGATGAAGGCAGCCCGGGTGTTTGTGATTGTCGGAATCTTCTTGGCGTCCGTCGCTGGGGCCCGTGCCCAGCAGGACCTGTCGACTCAGCTGTCAAAAGTCGCGAATTCAAACGCGGTGAATTATCTTTCCCCGCTCCTGTCGGCCTGGGGAGCTGATCTCAACAGCGGCTTTTACCATTCGGCGGACTTGCACGACGTGCTCGGCTTTGACGTTGGCGTGAAGGCCGGTGCCGTCGTCGTTAAAGACGTCGACAAGGTGTTCGATTTCGTTTTGCCCAACCAGATCTCCTATACATACCAGGGCGTTCCCGTGACGCTGAATGCCGGGTCCGACTATGACAACGTCATTCCGGGATCCCCGACTGCGGTTGGTTCCAGCACGGGGAAGACGGTGACCCTGAAAATCAAAGACTCTTCCCCGAATATCCTTCTGCGCGGGAAGACAATCGGGACATTCACGACCCCCGGCGGATTCGATCTGAAATACGCGCCGCTCATCATGCCGCAGGCAGCCATTGGACTGCCGTTCGGTCTTGAAGTCATCGGTCGTTTTGTTCCGAACATGACGATCGGGAACAACATCGCGAAGGTAAATTTCATCGGTTTTGGCGTCCGCTATAGCATCGATCAGTATCTCCCCATGGTGCCTGTCGATATCGCGGTCCATTTCATGACCCAGAAACTCACTGTGTCTGATATGGACGATAACAAGGTCCTCGGGGCAAGCGGCACCGCGTACGGGATTGAGGTGAGCAAGAAGCTGATTTTTCTGACTATCTACGGAGGGTATCAGATCGAACGGTCGACCTGGTCCATTGATCCGTACAGCTACACCGATCCGTTCACCTCTTCAACGATCAAAGCAAGTGGGTTCTCCATCGACGGCAAAGACAAATCGAGGATGCACGCTGGCGTGAGACTTCTGCTCCTCTTTGTAAACCTCCACGCCGACTACTCGTTCGCGACTCAGCCTGTGCTCACAGCCGGCGTTGGGGTCTCGTTCCGGTAGATCCATCCCTGCTTCGCTAACCGGAGCGGATTGTCGCCCGGGGAGTCTCCATTCGTTCAATTGACTACTGACGATGCGCTCTCAAGTACTCATGACTCTTCGACTCAGCTCCCTGTGCTGCGTTTTCCTCCTGCTCTTCTCCCAGTGCGAGATGCGTGACCGGCCGCTGGCCGACGCAACGGATCTCTTCGAGAAAGCTGTCTCTCTCTACGACGACGGATCGTACCAGCGCGCCGAATCGCTGTTCGTAAAAACCCTGCCGGTGTTTGAACGGGCCGGGCAGCAATACACAATTGCTGAAGTCCATCGTTACATTGGGCAGATCTGCATGGCCGAAGGGCGGTACTATGCGGCCCTCGGAAGGTTCAAGACGTCGATGCGGTTGACGGAATCTCTCAAGGATTTCCGGAACGAAATGGTTCTCAACGGACTCATCGGCGACGCGTATGCCGGAATGTCGAGCGATGTCCCGGCGTTCGCCGCGTACGGTGAAGCACACCGCCTGAGTGCCGCGTTCAACGATCCAGGGGCGATGGCGTCGCTCGAATTGAGGATGGGGAGGCTTGCGCTCTTTGGCGGACACGTGGACGATGCTCTCTCGTACCTCCAGTCTGCTACGGCATACCTGACGGGGAAGGGGGGAGAGGCTGAAGCGGAGGCGCTCGGCCGTCTCGGGGAGGCATACTTCAAGCAGAAAAAATACGATCTGGCTCAAACGTCGTTCGCGCAGGCGCGGACCGCGGCGCAGAAAAGCGGCCTGACAGTTCTTGATGCAAGGCTCCGCATGGACCTGGGACTGATCCAGCGGGCGCAAGGGAACTTCAACGAGGCGCTCCAGTGGTTCAGAGATGCTGTGAACAATTTGCGGAGCAAGAAGACGGGCAAAGAGCAGGAAGTGATGCTGCTGTTCCGGATCGGGAATGTGTATGAAGACAACGGACGGTATGCCGATGCCAGGAAGTATTATGCGGACGCCGAGGAGGTTGCCCGCGCAGCAGGAGATGGAATCGCCGAGGGATATCTTCGTCTCTTCGGCATCCGTTGCGAAGAGCGCGGCCTCAACAGCAATCAAAAAGCGCAGGAAGCGTCGAGGTTCATACAAGCCTACCAGGGAGTTGCGCGGAAGTTTCAGCAGGTTGGACACGCCTCGGGCGAATCCTTCGCTCATGCTCAGGTCGGACGCATCCAGGAGATGGTGGGGAACACGGCGGCGGCGAGAGATGAGTTCCGCGAAGCCATTGAGGTGCAGGGAGCTACACTGGGAGAGTTTCTTCTGCCGGATTACCACCGACCGTATCTCGAGGTGCTGGGGATCGATTCGGAACGTGTGGGATGGTATACGGAGCTTGCGGGGATTCTCATTCAGTTGAAAGCCCGCGAGGAGGCGCTTGCGGTCGTCGAGATTGGATCTCAGCGGCAACTATCGCGAATGCTGCAGGAATCAGCCTTCGATGTGCGGCATCCCGATCTAAAGCCTGACGTCCTCGCAGCCCGATCGGCGATGCAGGAATTGCGCATGCTCCAGATTGAACAGGGGAGCCTGCTTTCAATGAGGCACGAAGGAGTCAACGACGCGCTCCTGAATGGTCTGCATACGAGGATCGCCGCGTTGCAGCGCGAGTGCGGTTCGTTCTCGGATCGCATCGCAGGACTATATCCCAATTACGAGCCTCTGCTGCAGCCGGCGGCATTGAGGATGAAAGAAATTCAGTCGAGCATCCCGCCCGGCACACTGGTGATCCGGTTTCTTCCGGCGGCCGAACAGCTTCACGTCTTCGCGCTCACGCGGTCGAAGTTCGAGATCCGGAGCACTGTTGTACCAAGGGAAAAACTGCTTTCGCTTGTCAACGAATACATGCGCTTGTTGAACGACCCGAGCGTTTACACCGGCTCGGCGGGAGAGACGAGCCTCTCGACGATGACGCGGTTCGCCGCATTATCCACGCAGCTGTACGACTATCTCCTTCGCCCCGTCGACCCGATGTTTGAACGGAACCTGGTGATTGTCGCCAGCCCGGAGTTCGACCGCTTTCCCTTCCACGCGATCGAGCGACAGGACAAAAACGGGGCCGTCAAGTACCTCATCGAGCTCACGAGCGTCGACTATCTGCCGACACTCGGATCCATCCGTTTCAAGACAAACGAGGCGGAGCGCATCAGCAAGATTGTTGCACTAGGGAATCCGACCGGGAAAAATTGGTCCATCGACTACGAGCTGAGAGACATCAGGAGTTTCTTCAAAGAGGCAACGATTTTCATTGGCAAGGAAGCTTCATGGGAGAACCTGAAGGGCGCACGCGCGGATGTGCTGCAGATATCGTCGGACTTTGTGATGAGCGAGGGACAGACTTCGCTTGGTGTCATCGGACTCGCGAAAGTTCAGAATCCGGATGAGGTTGTGAAAATACCGTTTGAACGGTTGACGGAGCTTCCGGCGCCGCCGCTCTTCTATCTTTCGAATCAGTACGGACAAGGTGTGGGACTTTCCACGGCCCATGCCCTTGTCCTGCGGATGAACGGAACGTCGGACGTCTTCCTGAACGCATGGTTCTCCGATAGGAAGACTACGAAGTTCTTCAGCGAATTCTTCTTCACGCAGCTCGCCAATGGACTTGCACCGGGCGACGCGTACCGCCAGGCGCTCCTCAATCTCATCAGGACGCGCGATGTGAGCCACCCGCACTCATGGGGGCAGTTCTTCCATTTCGGTGTGGGGTAGAGGCCCTCCCGGAGGACGCCCATGGCTGGATAGAAATGAAAAACCCGGTGTCATCGCACCGGGTTTGCTGTTTTCTCGGCAACGCTTGTCTTCGTCGCGCTTCCCGGCTGCTCAGCGGCAGCGTACCTTGATGCTTCCCAATCCCGAACCGATCTTGATCGTCAGCGTTTTCTCGCTTTGTTCGAAGTTCTCGCTCTCGTAGGTGTTCTTGCGGACCTTCTCCAGGCCTTCATCCACATCGACAGATGAAAACCAGCTGTCCTCCGTCAGGATGCGCGTAGGTGTATCTTTCGGGACGTAAACGGTGATTGCTCCGAGTCCGACATCGACCTCGGCGTATGATTTCTGCTGAAGCTGACCGGCGAAGTCCAGGGTGTAGGCTCCGACGCCGCCGCTGAATTTCAATTTGCGGAAATTCAGGTTTGTCAGGTGACTTGCAGAAAACTTGCTGACGCCGGACTCGATCGAAACATTGTCGCACGAGATGGGGTTTGGTTCATCGCAGTGAAGCTCGGCCGAGCTTGCACCCGCCGAAATTTTGAGGCTCTTGAGTTTCAGTCCGGTGAAGTCGAGATTCCCTCGTCCCGCCCCGACGCCGATCTTCATGTTCAGGGGAACTGCATCGGTGAACCTGGCGGTAAGGTAGCGGTCCTCGGAGTTGTTGTTGTCCCCCTTCAACTCCTCCCATGAGACCGAGGAATTGCGACGCTCACGGTGCCTTTTCTCGTTTGTGAGGTTTATCTCGAGATTGCCGCGGCCCTCGTCGATGTCGTAGAACATTTCAAGCTGACGTTTGTCGTCCGATTCCCTGCTGAACTCGGCAGCAACGATCTTGCTTCGATCCCCCTTCAAGATAGTGAGCGTGCCGAACGAGGCATCGAGCGATACACTCACTTCTCGTTCCGATGTGCGCGTCACTTCGCGGCGGACAACCTCCTGCTGGAATGCAGAGAGATGCTGCGTCACGGCTGAAGTCGACAGGAGCGAAAGAAATGCGATCCGGATTTTTGGGGTGATTGACATAGTTCTGAACAGTGTAATGACTCTACCTCTGCTTACGCAAAGTGGCGGGCGGAGTTACAGGAATTGTTCAGTAATGTCTCAGGCGGTCACGGAGATACTTATTCAACATTTCACGAGCACGGAAAATATGAGCTTTTATCGTGCCCAATGGGAGTTTGAGAATTGTGGCGATTTCCTGGTACTCTTTCTCCTCAACATGCCGTAAGTGTATGACGTGCCGATACTTCGCGGGAAGGGAATTGATGGCGTCTTCGAGCAGTTTTTTCCGCTGTCTCTCGATCAGATCCTGGTCGGGCTCGTACGTAGAATCCGGGAGCTCGTACGTGTAGTCGCTCTCTTTGGATTCGATGGGTTTGTCGATCGAGAACGTCTGGAGTTTTTTTCGCCGGATGTAGTCGATGCAGTTGTTCGTCGCGATCTTGTACAGCCACGTTGAGAAAGCAAACTCATCGTTAAAGCTCGAGAGCGACATAAACGCTTTGATGAACGCTTCCTGCGTCAGATCCTCAACCTCATCCTTGTCGCGGATCATTCTGTAAATGAGATTGTAGATCGCCTCATGATATTTCTGACGCAGCTTTTTGTAGGCACGCTGGTCGCCGCCGAGGGCGCGACGAATGAGGAGCGCATCTTCTTCGCGGGACTCGATCCGCTTCTGCTCGGACCTCCCGGACTGCTCGCGGGGAGCGGGGGGTACAGCCGGGGTGCTGGGCTTCCTGTTCCTGGCTGTTCCGAGTGGACCGGTGGTCAGTGACTTGCCCACGACGATTGAGAGAGTTGTGTGATGAAGAGCAGCGTACGATGTACGACGCAAACATCAAAAAGTAGCTAAAAAAAGAGTGACCCGCAACCCGACCGTTCCGTGGTTTGCATCCATGAGCGAATTTGAGTACTTTTTTCATCATGACGACCGATCATCAACATCGTGCAATGCTGATAACGTTCGAGGGGCTCGATTTTTCCGGCAAATCAACCCAGGTTCGTCTGTTCTCGGAGAGTCTCACCGCGGAAGGGATTCGAAACCTCGTTGTCAGAGATCCCGGCGGCACGGCGATCGGCGAGCGCATCCGCTCGATTCTTCTCGACCGCAAAGAACTGACGATGTCGGACTACACCGAATTGTTCCTGTTCTCCGCCAGCCGTTCGCAGCTAGTACACGAAATCGTCAAGCCCACCCTGGAACAGGGAACTGTCGTTGTGCTGGACCGGTTTTATGATTCAACAACGTCATATCAGGGTTGGGGGCGGGGGCTCCCGCTGGAGGCGATCTCAACGATCAACACGCTTGCGTCTCATGGTCTCGTTCCGGACATCACGTATTTCATTGACATTCCCGTGGAAGAAGTTGACCGCCGGATGGTTCTCCAGAAAGCAGGAGCTGACCGGATGGAAATGAGCGGGCAGGCGTTTTACAAGCGGGTGAGAGAGGGTTTTTTGAGTCTCGCATCTGAATCTCCGAGATTTGAAGTTCTGGACGGCACACAGGCAATCCAGGACATCCACAGTAAGGTCCGGGCAAGATTCGAGCGGGAATTTGATAGAATTTCGGGCAAGTTGTCGGGTCTCTAAAGAGGAGTGCAGGATGAGTGATGTTCGCGTTCGCTGGCTGGGAATATTCAGGAAGCGCCTCACCTTCTCGGTGCGGGCTCTGGTGCTTCTGGCATCCGTCGTTGTTGTCTGCGGTTTTCTCGTTGGCTTCTTCGGACGAAGTGACGACGACGTCATGCTCAAGACTCGCCAGTGGATAGGCGTGTTCGGAAAGGTCTATACTGACATCGCGCTGAATTATGTCGATCCGGTCGATCCCGAGAAGTTCATGCACGCCGGGATCGAAGGCATGCTGAAAACCCTCGATCCGTACACCGTGTATATGGGGGAAAAAGAGTCGGATGAACTTGACCTCGTTACGAACGGCAAATATGCGGGCGTGGGAATTACGATCGGGGTGAGGGATGGTTATATCACAGTTCTCAGTCCGATGGAGGGATATTCCGCTGCGAAGCAGGGGATCCAGTCCGGGGACAGGATTCTTGAGATTGACGGAAAGTCGTTGAAGACTCTTTCAACGGAAGATGTCAGGGAGCTGGTCCGGGGTGCGCCGGGGACTTCGGTCAGGATGAAGATTGAACGTGAAGGAGAGCCGAAGCCGCTCGAATTCGTCCTGATACGCGAGGAGATTCCTGTGCGCAATGTCTCGTATGCAGGATTCGTATCGGACGGAATTGCTTACATCAGGCTCGAGCGATTTTCACGGACAGCAGGCGATGATGTCCGTTCTTCGCTCAAAGAGCTTCAGACAAAGGGGACGATCAAGGGTGTCGTGCTTGACCTGCGGGACAATCCGGGTGGGTTGCTCGATATCGCAGTCGATGTTGTTTCGAAGTTTGTTCCTGAAAGCACGCTCGTCGTTTCGACGCGGGGGAGAAAGAACGACTCGGAGAGGAAGTACTTTTCCACCGAGACGCCAATGTTTGCCGACGTTCCGCTGGCCGTTCTTGTCGACAGAGGGAGCGCCAGCGCAAGCGAGATTGTTGCAGGCGCCATACAGGACGTTGACCGCGGCGTCATCATCGGTACGCGCTCGTTCGGCAAGGGGCTGGTCCAAACGATTACGCGCATCACGGAGAACAGCTCCCTGAAGATCACTTCTGCACGATACTACACGCCAAGCGGCAGGAGTATCCAGGAGATCGACTACTTCCACCGGACGAAGGATGGTGTCTTCACAGTCAAGCCGGACAGTGCGAGGAAGAAATTCAGGACGAAACACAACCGGACTGTGCTCGACGGTGAAGGGATTGTTCCGGACTCGACGGTACCCGACGAACCGGCAATCAAGCTCATCGAGGAATTGAACCGGAAGGCAATGATCTTCAAGTACGCCAACCATCTGGCGACGGAGAAGAAGAATATTCCTGAAAACTTCGAGGTTTCCGATGCGATGCTGCGTGACTTTGAGTCGTTCCTCAAGGAAAAGGAGTTCCGGTATGAAGAGGACGCAGAAGTTCAGCTGAAATCGCTCCGCGAGTCGGCGGACAAATCGCGTTTCGGGAAAAACATCTATGCCGAGCTCGACAACCTTGGCAGGATGATCAACGACGAAAAGAGCCGTGCGTTCGATCGATATGACAAGGAACTTCGGAATGAGCTCAGGCTGGAGATCATCGAGCGTCTCCACGGAGAAAAGGCAGCGATCCAGGCCTCATTCAAGGACGACAGACAACTACAGGTTGCCGCGACACTGTTGAAGAATCGTGCAGCCTACAATCGGCTGCTTGCGGGCGAGAAAAAGTAGCACACCGATCCGCTTCGGATGATGTCAACGAAAAGGCATCCCCACAGTTCGTGAGGATGCCTTTGTTTTGTACTCAGAGCGGCTGATTCTTCTCAGGCGCGAATCGAATCCAGTTTGCTCGTGACCATCCTTGCAATTTGATCCAGATCCCCCGCCCTGTTGACAAAATCCAGATTGTCGCTCTCGACGATGAGGAGCGGACCGCGCTCATAGTGCGTGATCCAGTTCTCATAATGATTGTTCAACTGCTCGAGGTACTCGCGCGGGATGCTCTGCTCAAACGAGCGCCCGCGCCGGGAAATCTGCTGGAGCAGCGTGTCGATGGAAGCCCTGAGATAGATCATGAGATCGGGGGACTTGAGATAGTCCGTCATGACCCCGAAAAGCGAAACATAGTTTGTGTAATCGCGGTCATCCATCTTGCCGATGTCGTGAAGGTTGCGTGCGAAGATCTCGGCGTCTTCATAGATCGATCGATCCTGGATGACAGGTTCGCCGGACTCGGTCATGCGTTTGTGATGCTTGAACCTGTTGGCGAGGAAGTAGATCTGAAGGTGGAAGGACCATCGGCTCATGTCTTTGTAAAAATCCGGCAGATAGGGATTGTCGTCCACCGATTCGAAGAACGGTTTCCATCCGAACCGCGCCGAGAGAAGCCGGGTCAGCGAAGACTTGCCTGCTCCGATATTTCCAGCCACCGCCACGAAAAGTGATGTCTTGTCAGTCATAATTGTCAATGCTAGGAGAAATAGGTTGGGGACGTGCTACAGGCACGTTGAATGTATTCTAATCATTGAAGAAAAGCAAGAAAGGGGCAGACAGTTCAGCGGGCGGGATGGATGATATTGACGATCGCTTCCAATCCGTCGACAACACGGGGGCCGGGCCGGCTCACAAGATTTGCGTCAACGATTCCCACACGTCCCTGCCTGATTGCCGGGAGCGATTTCCATTCCGGGTAGGCATGGAGGATCTCTTCCAGGCCCTTAGCGATATCATTTGTGACGATGATGACTTCCGGCTGGCGCCGGAGAATTTCCTCACGACTCAGGAGAGGGTAGACGGTGACTGAATGATGGGCAATGTTCTCGGCATTGGCGAGCGTAAGCATCTCATCGAGAAAGCTGCCATTTCCCACCGCAACGATGGGTTGGAGCGACAGGAGAAGGAGGACAGACCGTTTCGGTTGCTCGGCTGCACGTTTCACGAGTTCATTCTTCCGCCTGATCAATCCGGCGAGCAACGAATCCGACTGACGGGTGCTGGAGGTGAGATACCCGACGTCGCCAATGGCTTTGAACACGTCGTTCAGCGTGTGGGGATAGGAGACGAAGACGGCGACCCCCGCAGACGAAAGTTTTTCGTAGTCCGACTTCATGTTTCCGGAGCCGGTCATCAACACAAGATCGGGACGCAGGGAGAGAATCCGTTCCACGTCCGGGTTCATGATGCCGCCGATTTTTGGTTTCTGTTTTGCTTGCATCGGATAGTCGCAGTAGTCCGTCACACCGGCGATCGAAGAGTCAAGGCCGAGTGCGAAAAGCGTTTCGGTGATGCTCGGCGCGAGGGAGATGATACGATGGGGTGTGCCAGGCAGCGTGACTGTGTGACCGACATCGTCGATGCGTGTGACGGGGCCCTGCAGCTTCCCGTGTTGTTCACGAGAACAAGCGAGGAGGCAGAGAAGAGCAACGGCGATGAAGAGGGGAGCTCTCATTTGTCAGCGGCGGAAACAAAAAGAGCGAATCTGTGCGATCCGCTCCTGGTGAATCTATTGCGTAAGAATTCTCACTTGAACGACGCGAGCGCTTCGTCGACCGTGTCGTGGTGCTCGAACACAGTCACCAGCTTGGTGACGACAAGGAGTTGCTCGATCTTTTCGGAAGCACGAGCCAGCTTGAGGTTGCCCCCGGCGTTGCGTACGGTTGTCAACGCGCCGATGAGCATGCCGAGACCGGAGCTGTTCATGAACTTCACCTCTCCAAGGTCAACCACCACTTTGTTTTTTCCGGCATCGATCAGCTTATGCAGCTCCTCGTTCAAAGATGATGCATCGGGTCCACCCATCACGTTGCCTTTCAACTCGATAAGTATGACGCCTTTGACTTCTTTGATCTTGAGTTTC
>DATJQB010000390.1:0-2057 GCA_035506075.1 Bacteroidota bacterium
AGATGCCCAAGAGTGGAACACCGGCTCTCGCTCGCTCGACGACGGAATCCAGCAATCGAAGATCCTTGATGCGCTTCATCGCCTCACCGAACGCCCCAACCCCCGGCAGAATGACCTTCCGCGCTCGCCCGACAGCCTGCGGGTCGGATGAGATCTCCGAGTCGAAGCCTATGGCAGCAAGTCCCCTCTGCACGTTGCGGAGATTCCCCATCCCGTAATCCACTATGGTAATCATAACACCCCTTTTGTCGAGGGAATCTCCGTTCCCTTTGACTCGCTCACGGCCATGCGCAGTGCACGACCGAACGACTTGAATATCGCCTCGGCCTGGTGGTGGGCATTGATGCCGTACAATAACGCAATGTGAATGTTCATCGCCCCTTCATTCGCCATCGCCTGAAAGAATTCCCTCACGAGCTCAAGGGAGAAACCGTTGATGCTCTCCCGGGAGAACTCTGCAAGGAACACAAGACTGCTCCTGCCGCTCAGGTCGATCACGGTCCGCGCGAGTGCCTCGTCCATCGAAACAAAGGCGTATCCGAACCTCTCGATCCCCCGTTTCTCGCCCAGTGATTCCTTCAGTGCCTTCCCGAAACAGATCCCGACGTCTTCCACAAGATGATGCTCATCGACCTGGAGGTCTCCTTTCGCACGCAAGGTGAGGTCCAATCCCCCATGCCGGGCGATGTGTGACATCATATGATCAAAGAACCCCACGCCCGTGTCAATCTCATGCACGCCTTTGCCGTCAATGGAAAGTGCCAGTTCTATCGCGGTTTCGTTGGTCGTTCTCTGCACAACAGCCCGTCTCGTCATAAGATTTCCTTTAGCGCATCGATAAAGGCGTCATTCTCCGGCGGGGTGCCGATGCTCACGCGCATGGCATGCTGCAATAGCGGGTACGAAGAAACATCGCGGATGAGAATTCCCCGTTCGAGAAGTCCTTTGAAGATCTCCGACGGGAGTTTCCGGCGCGTTTCCATCAGCAGAAAGTTGGCGGCCGATGGGTAGACCTGAATACCTTTGAATTCCTGAAGCCGGGCGTGCAGCCTCGAGCGCTCCTTCTTCAGCACGTCAATCCATGATTTGATGTCCGTCCAGCGTTCCAGGAAGACTTCAAGTGCGGTCAACGAAAAGATATTGACGTTGTACGGAAGCTTGAGCTTGTTCAGGTTCCTGGCCAGCGGCGGCGGCATCGCTGCGTACCCGACACGCAGTCCGGCAGCACCCATGGCCTTCGAAAACGTCTGAAGGATGACGAGCTTGTCATATTTCTTCAGCAACTCGATTTGAGACTCAGGAGCGAAATGCACATAGGCCTCGTCCAGCACCACCAACCCATCAGTGCCGTCCAAAATTCTGCAGAGATCCGATCGCGAGAGAAATGTCCCCGTCGGATTGTTCGGTGAACAGAGCATGATAAGAGAAGCCCGCGATTCTTTCGCCGTCGCGATGATCTGGTTGACGTCGAAGGAGAGGTCCCGCCGCATCAACACGTTGTGTACATCAGCCGCAAGGCCCCGCGCAAGAATGGCGTACAACGTGAATGTCGGCTGGGAGATCACGACAGCTTTCCCCCGCTCCAGCACGGCCATGAAGATCAACTGCAACAGCTCGTTGGACCCGTTTCCAATCAGGACGCCCTCGTAGTCCCAGCCGATGAACCGTGCGAGCGCTTTCGTCTGCGCCTCGGGCACGAAGGGCGGGTAGCGCGACCACTTCTGATCGGAGAGCCGCGCGAGAATCTCCTCCTTGATCTCACCGGCCAGTTCAAACGGATTTTCGTTCTGATTGAGTTTGATTCGATAAGGATGCTGCGCCAGAGTGTACTCGGCGAGTGACTCAATCTCGGGCCGCAAGTATGTTGTCACCGGTCGGCCCTCCTCATCTCCGCCGAAGCTGCATGTCCGGCAAACCCCTCAGCTTTCGCAAGCAGCGAGACAACCGGAGCCAGCCGCCGGGACGCGCTACGACTGAAATGAATGACATTGGAGAACTTCATGAAGTCCAGCACGCCCAATGGTGAGCTGAACCGCGCTGTTCCTGAAGTCGGGAGC